>CACOKA010000041.1 GCA_902627635.1 uncultured Candidatus Actinomarina sp. | reverse complement strand
AGGGCAAAGAGCCATACCTTTACTACCTCTTAATTTTCCAGTTGTAGAACTAAGAATAAAATCACTTATTTTAGATCTATTTCTTAAGTCGTCGATTGATTGTTTTGAGATTCCCATTACATATTGTCAAAATAGCTTTTTATATCTTCGATTTTAATTCTCTCTTGTGACATAGTGTCTCTATCTCGTACAGTTACAGCCTTGTCTTCTAATGTGTCAAAATCTACAGTTATACAAAAAGGAGTCCCAATTTCATCCTGTCTTCTATAGCGTTTCCCAATAGATTGAGTTATATCAATTTCTGTTCTGAAATATGGACCCAGTTCAGAATTAATAGAATTACATACTTCGATTAATTCTTCTTTTTTACTTAATGGCAGAATCCCAATTTGAATTGGAGCGAGGTCAAATTTAAATTTAAATAGAGTTCTTACCTCTTTTTCTAGTTCTTCTTCTTCATACAATGAAAGTAAAACCGCAAATAAAGTACGAGTAAGGCCTCCAGCAGGCTCGATAACAGATGGAGTAAATTTATTATCACTATTTGGATCAAAATATCTCAAATCCTTACCGCTACTTTCTTGATGAGCATTCAAATCATAATTACCCCTATTGGCAATCCCTTCAAGTTCACCCCATCCCCAAGGATATTCAAACTCAATATCTGATGTTTTCTTCGCATAATGAGCTAGTTCAGATTCATCATGTTCTCTTATTCTTAATTTATTTTCAGGAATACCCAGGTTTTTGTACCAATTAAGTCTATTTTCAATCCAATAATCAAACCATTTGTTCTCTTCACTCTCGTCACAAAAGAATTCAATCTCCATTTGTTCAAATTCTCTGGTCCTAAAAATAAATTGTCCAGGTGTAATTTCGTTTCTAAATGACTTTCCAATATTTCCAATTCCAAAAGGTATTTTCGCTCTCATAGTTCTCAAAACATTTTCAAAATTTACAAATATACCTTGTGCAGTTTCTGGTCTTAAATAAACAGTTGAGTTTTCATTTTCAACAGGGCCGATATTAGTCTGGAACATCAAGTTGAATTGACGTGGTTCCGTTAAGTCTTCTTTCTTAATATGATCTGGTACCTGATCAGCTCTAAATCTTTCACCTGTAGGTTTATGGTCAACCATTGGATCGGTAAATTCGCCTACATGACCAGATGCTTTCCAAACATCGCTTGATTGTATAATCGCAGTATCTATTGGATAAATTTCAACTTCTAAATTGCTGATACTTTTCCACCACAACTTTTCTATATTATTTTTAAGAAGTACACCTAATGGTCCGTAATCATAAGAACTTCTTAATCCTCCATATATTGATGAAGCATTAAATACAAATCCTCTTGATTGAGCAATTTTTACAACCTTATCAAATATTTCTTCAGGCATTTCCATACTTTCTTACTCTATTCTGAAATTCATCAACGGCCGAATCTAATTCTTTTTCATCAAAATCAGGCCATAGAGTATCCACAAACATAAGCTCAGTGTAGCTTAATTGATAGAGAAGAAAATTACTTACTCTCTTCTCCCCTGCTGTACGTATTAATAAATCTGGGTCTGGCATTTCAGGTAATAATAAATTAGCTCGAAATGATTCTTCATCCAATTGATCAAAAGAAATTTTATTTAATTTTGTATAAGCATCATGAATTTCTTTTCTTGAACCATAGTTAAATGCAAATACAAGATTCAATTTTTTATTGTTCTTAGTCAATTGCTCAGTTTCATTCATCAGAAATTTATTTTCATCAGGAATTCTATTGTCTTCTAAATCACCAATAAAATGAAACCTGACACCTTTATCATTAAATTCTTCTCTTCTTCTTATCAAAATATCTCGATTGAAAAACATTAAAAAATCAACTTCTTCTTCAGACCTTGACCAATTTTCAGTTGAAAAAGCATAAACTGTAAGCCATTCCAGGTTATTTTTAAGTGCCCAATCAATTGAACGTGAAAGCGAAAATTCACCCGCAGCGTGTCCTGCAGTTCTCTCTAGTCCCTGGTTTGTTGCCCATCTACCATTACCATCCATAATTATGGCAATGTGATTAAGATTTATATCCTTAAGATTCATTCCAAATTTTTTTCATAAGTTTCGTTTCATACGCCTTTAATTTATCATTTTTTTCATGTGAGTAACCTAT
>CACOKA010000040.1 GCA_902627635.1 uncultured Candidatus Actinomarina sp. | reverse complement strand
TCTTCAATTTCAGAATGTTCTGATGCTGCTCACGGTTTAGGAGGTCATGTAATGGCTGATGGAGGTTGTAAATATCCGGGTGATATTTCAAAAGCTTTTGGTGCAGGAGCCGACTATGTAATGCTAGGTGGTATGTTTGCCGGACATAAAGAATCTGGGGGAGAGCTAGTCACGGATGATGATGGGATTCAATATAAAGATTTTTACGGAATGTCTTCGACAAAAGCCCAACAAACTTATTATGGTGATCTAGCTGAACACAGAGCTGCCGAGGGTAAGAAAGTAAGGCTTAAATATAAAGGAGACTTAGACAACACTGTTCAAAAAATATTAGGCGGAATGCGTTCAGCCTGTTCTTACGTTGGTGCGAAAAAACTTAAAGACCTACCCAAAAGCACTACATTTATAAGGGTTACTCAAACTACGAATGAAATTTACACAGGAAGCGAAAATAATTGAATATAACAGTTTATTCAAAAGATAATTGTGTATGGTGCGATCGAGCAAAAAATCTTCTTGCTTCTGTTGATTTATCCTATGATGAAATTGATTTATCTGATGATAATGAAAGACAAGCATTTTATAAAAAAGTGGGGGAAGGTGTAAGTACAGTCCCTCAAATATATATTAATGATCAAAGGATTGGTGGTTTTCCACAACTTGTAACATGGTTTGAGGACAATGGCTTCTAACGGATCTTCGAAGACTGTTTTTCTAGCATTTTCAGTTAATTTTTTTATAGCAGGTGTAAAGACTGTAATTGCTGTTATAACGTCATCATCTGCAATGTTTTCTGAAGCTGTACACTCATATGTTGATTCAGGCAATCAATTCATATTATGGTTTGGGATTAAACAGTCGAAAAAGCCAAACAAATTAATTTATCCTCTCGGAAGAGGTAAAGAAGAATATTTTTGGACATTAGTAGTCGCAGTATTAATTTTTACGATTGGTGGACTAGTTTCTTTAGAGCATGGTATTGAAGCTTTATCTCATCCAAAAGAATTAAAAAACTTATTTATATCCATTGTTGTATTATCAATGTCAATTGTTTTAGAGCTATATGTTCTTTATAAAGCAGTAAAAGAACTTAGGAGCAAATCTAAAACAAACACAACTTCTGTCTTTAAGTTACTTAAAGAATCAACTGATGGACCTTTGATAGCAATCGTTGTTGAAGACTTTGCAGCTACGCTTGGATTGGGAATAGCATTAGTTGGCTCGATCCTTGCAAATGTAACATCTAACCCTATATATGATGCTGCAAGTTCCATTTTAATAGGAATACTTTTAATGGTTTCTGGATTGTTTCTAGGATATGAGATGAAGCATTTAATTACTGGGGAAACAATTAATACTAAAACAAAAAATAAGATTTACAATACTATCGAACAAAATGACATGATAAATAATATAGAGTCATTAAAAATTATTTCTATTGGTGCAAATAAATATTTGGTACTTTGTACATTAGATTATTTAGATACAGCACAAGATAGCGATGTTGTAAATATAAATTCACAACTCAAAAATAAAATTTTCGGAGATTTTGAAGAAGTTACAGAAATTTACTTTAATCCTGCTTGATTTAAAATTACCATATGGAATTAAATAAAAATCATTTAAGCCAGGAACAATTTGAAGTTACTCAAAACTGCGGTACTGAACCACCTTTCTCAGGCGAACTTCTTTATGAAAAAAGAGAAGGTATTTATAGTTGTGTAGTTTGTGACTTTTCACTTTTTGAATCAGATACAAAATTTGAATCAGGAACTGGATGGCCTAGTTTTTATGACGCACTTGATGATACGATTACAACGAAAGAAGATCTTTCTTATGGCATGAAAAGGGTTGAAATAAGTTGTCGTAATTGTAATGCTCATCTTGGTCATGTTTTTCCAGACGGACCTCGGCCTACCGGACTCAGATATTGTGTAAACTCATTAAGTTTAAGCTTTAATGAAAATGAATAAAGCATACATAGATCAAGAATGTGTAATGTGTCAAACTTATGGAAATTTTCTTCAAAAAAGATCTTCAAACATATCAATAAAAAATCAATTAGAGCTTTCCAAAGAAGATATTGAAAGAGACGAAATAGTTTATGAGAGAGATAATCTTAGATTTTATGGTGCAGAGGCATTCATACAGTCTACATATG
>CACOKA010000039.1 GCA_902627635.1 uncultured Candidatus Actinomarina sp. | reverse complement strand
ACCTTTTTCGTGGTAATGCATGAAGCAGGACATTATTTTGCTGCTAGATATTCTAAGGTTGCTGTTTCTGAGTTTTTTGTTGGTTTTGGCCCAAAAATATTTTCTTTTAAACGAAACGGAACAGAATATGGTTTAAAAGGAATCCCATTCGGGGGATATGTAAAGATACCCGGTATGGACGAGTCTGAGCAAGTTGAAGGATATGAAGATAGTGAATTGTTTCATACTTCAAAATGGACGACAAAACTTTTTATTGCCTCTGCAGGGATAATTGTTAATTTTTTAACAGCCTGGATTATGATATTTGCGATCTTTATTACAAATGGAGTTACACAGCCAACCTTGAATATTGAGACGATAGGGGATTCAATCAATCAACAAGATATTTCTCCATCACAATCAGCTGGTCTAAGACCTGGAGATACAATTATTCAATTTAATGGTCAAGATGTTGAGACTTGGAATCAATTAGTTTCGATTATAGAAGTCAATCCGGGTCAAGAAGTCAGTATTAAATATCTTCGGGGAAACAGTGTTTACCTAACTTCTGCAATTTTAGAAACGCGTAACATCAATGGTTCAGAAATTGGTTATCTTGGTGTCTCACCAGTAATACAACAAACTGATGTTGGAATTTTAGATGCAGCATTATTTACTACTTCTCTAGAAATTGAAATGACTGTCGCGGCGGTAGATGGAATATTTACTTTACTTAGTCCAGATAATATTAGAACACTATTAGGTACTTACTCTGGAGAAATTGTTCCAGACGAAGCTAGACCATTAAGTCCAATAGGCCTTGCCCAGGCTGGAAGTCAAATTGCTGATAATGGATATATAAATCTTTTCAGCTTACTTGCTTTTGTTAATGTCTTTCTCGCCGTTTTTAATGCAATTCCCTTGATACCTTTAGATGGAGGTCGAGTTTTATTATCTTTGATAGAGGGAGTGACAGGGAAAAAAATATCAGATAAAAAACTTTACCCTGTCGCAGCTGTTGTAATTTTTGTATTTGTTTTTATTGGAATAACAGCATTTTATTTAGACATAACACAACCAATTAACTTATGATGTTCAACAGAAGAAAAACTTCTCAAATTCAAGTAGGTAAAGTTGGAATTGGTTCAAATTTTCCTATATCAGTGCAGTCGATGACAACTACTAAGACTAGAGATGTAGACGGGACACTTGCACAGATTTATGAAATTGCCTCAAATGGAGCTGACATTGTCAGAGTTACTTGCAATGAGGTTGAAGCTGCTGAAGGTCTTGTAGAGATTACCCAAAGAAGCCCAGTCCCTATTATTGCTGACATACATTTTCAGTATAAGTTAGCACTTGCTGCAATTGATGCAGGTGTAGACGGGTTAAGACTTAATCCTGGAAACATTAGAAAAGAATCGCAAATTAAAGAAGTAGCCAAAGCAGCATTGAGTGCAAATATCCCAATACGAATTGGGGTAAATGGTGGATCACTTGATAAAGATTTGCTTGAGAAATATGGAGACGCTACTCCTGAAGCTTTGGTTGAGTCAGCTATGACAGAATTAAAGTATCTTGAGGATGTTGATTTCTATAATATAAAAATTTCAGTGAAACATTCAAATGTACCACTAATGATTGAGTCTTACAGATTGCTTGCTGAGAAAGTTGAGTATCCTTTACATTTAGGGGTGACCGAAGCAGGCCCACTTCCAGGGGGACTTATAAAGTCCACAGCTGGTATTTCAACACTATTAAATGAAGGGATTGGAGATACAATCAGATATTCATTAACAGCCGACCCAATAGAAGAAGCAAAAAGTGGTAGACAATTACTCGAATATTTAGGACTTAGAGAGAGAAATTCTCTTGATTTGATTGCATGTCCAAGTTGCGGGAGGGCTGAAGTTGATGTCATTAAAGTTGCAGAAGAAGCACAAGAGGCATTGAATAAAGAAGATATACCTCTTCAAGTTGCTGTTATGGGTTGTGTAGTTAATGGACCTGGAGAAGCTAGATCAGCAGATCTTGGTATTGCTGCAGGAAAAAATAAGGGACATTTATTTATACGTGGTGAGGTTGTAAGGGTTGTAAATGAAAAAGATATGGTTACTTCTTTACTGGATGAAGCACGTTTGATCGTAGAAGAGGGAATTGAATCTAGGTTAGCTGCTGCAGATGACAATGCTGCAGAATTAGCTCAAAAGGATGTTGAAGATTTGTTGAACTCTCAAGGTGATATAAATAGCTTTACGGAGAGAAAAAAATCGGTTGTTGAGATTACTTCAAAACAAGATAATGATTAGTTAACGTAATAGAATATACGTATGGTAAAAAAACTGACACCCATGTCT
>CACOKA010000038.1 GCA_902627635.1 uncultured Candidatus Actinomarina sp. | reverse complement strand
TTAAAAATTAAGGAAGAGACTAGCGCAACCCTTAGATGTTATCCTTTAGAAAATACTGATTCAGAAAAAGCAGTTAATTCAGATTCTGAAGATGGTAATTTTGCTATATTTTCTAAAGCTTATTAAAAATTCTTTATCTTAAATCAGATTTAAGTTAAACTTGATTAACAACTTAACTACAAAATAGTGGGTTCAAAGCCCACTTTTTTTATGAATGGAGGTGATCAAGTGGTTATCAAAAATGACATCTCCCTAGCTATTTCAACATATTTGGAAACTGAAAATCTAGAATTATATGATTTAAACATTGCGGGCAATGAATCAATTTCTAAAGTCGAGATATATATCTTTTCACAAGAAGACCAGGAATTGAGTACCTTTGAGAGACTTAATTATCAAATACAAAGACTACTTGAAGATATAGGGCTTGAAAAAGGCACTTATGAATTAATTCTTTCTAGTCCAGGTATTGAAAGAAAATTGAAAACAAAAAGGCATTTTGAATTATCAGTTAATGAACGTGTAAAAATTAAATTGATAGAACCAATTTTAGAACAACATCAACACTCTGTAACGGAACATTATCTGATAGAAGGTTTCATTAATTCTGTAGGTAACAATCACATAACACTTTCCAAAATTTTTCCTCCCATCCTGCTAGATAATTCAAAGATTGAAATTTCAAATGTTAAAAATGCAAAAATAGAATTTAAAAAATTTAAAAAAAGAGTAAAGGGATAAATATGAAATTAGGAAGTGATATTAAGCAAGCTATAGAATCGCTTGCATTAGATAAAGGTGTCGATGTAGATAGTATGTATGAAGCATTAGTATCAGCCTTCAGGTCAGCTTATATGAGAATTCCTGGAGCTGCAGAAGAAGCAAGAGTTACTTTAGATCCTGATAGTGGTGAAATAACTGTATACGCTCAAGAGCTTGATGTTGATGGAAATGTAATTAAGGAATGGGAACCTGATATAAGTGATTCAGACTTTGGAAGAATAGCTGCTCAATCATTCAAACAAATGATGTCAACAAAAGTAAGAGATGCAAAAAGAGCTACTGTACTAGATGCATATATTGGTAGAGAGGGTGAGTTAATTACTGGTATTGTTACTCAATTTGATCCAAGGTTTAACCAAACAATAATTGATTTACAAGACGCAGAAGCTGTAATCCCATCTAGTGAACGAATACCTTTTGAACGTCTTGAAAGAGGAAACCGAATAAAAGCATTAATTACTGAGATAAGAACTGAGTCAAAGGGTATACCTATTGTTGTCAGCAGAAATAGGGCAGAATTTGTACAAAGAATGTTGGAATTAGAAGTTCCAGAATTAACTGATGGAACTGTTGAGTTACGAGCTATAGCTAGAGAAGCTGGAAGTAGAACAAAGATTGCAGTATTCTCAAACGATCCAAATGTTGATCCAAAAGGAGCATGCGTTGGTTCACGTGGTTCAAGAGTTAGACAAATAGTTAATGAACTCAAAGGTGAAAAATTAGATGTAGTTGAGTGGAGAGAAGATAAAGTAAGATTCATAATTGAAGCACTTGGTCCGGCTGACATCGATGAAGTAATTCTGGACGAAGATACAAAATCAGCAAAAGTAATCGTTAAAGATAGTCAACTTTCACTTGCAATTGGTAAAGAAGGGCAAAATGCTCGTCTCGCTGCTAAATTAACTGGATACAAAATCGATATTGAAGGTTTGGGAGATTCACCTCCTGAGGAGGAAGAGCCTACAAAAGAAGAAGAATAGATCAAATGGCAAAAAAACGTATTCACCAAATAGCTAAAGAACTTGATATTGCATCTGCTGACGTTCTTCATAAAGCAAAAGAATTAGGATTTGAAGTTAAAACAGCATCTTCAGGATTAATACCAGAAGATGAAGAATTATTAAAACTTGCTATCTCAGAAGAATTCTCTGACGAAGATATTGAAGAAGAAAACACTAATGAAACTGAGGAAGAAGCCACTCCTGTTGAGGAAGAAGAAGTTAGTGACAAAAATGAAACAAATGATGAAGCTGATAATGTAGATATAAACATAATTGAAGTTACAGAAGGATCTACTCCACAGGAAATAGCAACAATATTTGATCTTGATGCTACCTCAGTTGTCGGTGACTTAATGTCATTAGGTATAATGCAGTCACTTACATCGAATTTGAGTAATGATGAAATTGAAAAACTTTTTGAAAAATATAGTGCAATTCCAGAATTTGTAGAAAAAGTAGAAGTTAAAAGATCAGACATAATTGAATCTGAGAAATTTGAAGATGAGCCAGACTCATTGGAAACTCGACCGGCAATCATTACAGTTATGGGTCATGTGGATCATGGAAAAACAAGTTTGTTGGATTACATAAGAAAAGAAAAAGTTGCCTCTGGTGAAGCTGGAGGGATCACACAACATGTTGGTGCATATAATGTAACAAATGAATCAGGTAGTGTAACTTTTATAGACACTCCTGGACATGAAGCTTTTACTCAAATGAGAGCTAGGGGAGCAGATGTTACAGATATAGTAATACTTGTTGTTGCAGCAGATGATGGAATAATGCCTCAAACTATAGAAGCAATAAACCACACAAAAGCTGCAGATGTACCAATGGTTGTAGCAATTAATAAATGTGATTTACCCGAAGCGAACCCAACTTTAATCAAAGCTGATCTCACAAAATACGAAGTAGTATCTGAAGATTTAGGTGGAGATATTCCTGTCGTTGAGATTTCTGCAACAACCGGTGACGGCATTGATGATTTATTAGAAACGCTTAATTTGGTTGCTGAGATTGAAGAATTAAAAAGTAACTACAAAGCTGATCCATCTGGTTTCATAATAGAATCTAGGATGGAGGTTGGCAAAGGTAACGTCGCTACTGCAATTGTAAAAAGAGGGACTCTTAAAGCTGGTGATTTTATCTATGCTGGAGGGGCATTTTGTAGAGTAAAGTCT
>CACOKA010000037.1 GCA_902627635.1 uncultured Candidatus Actinomarina sp. | reverse complement strand
ACAAACTCTGATAAAACATCTTTAATTGTAACGACACCTTCGATACCACCATTTTCATCAATTACACAGGCAAAACTCGCTTTATTCTCTCTCAGAATATTTAATGCAGAAAGAGAAGTGGTATATTCTGGCAAATAGATTACATCTTTTATAAGGTTTTCTATTTCAATACTTGCTGAATCTTGTTTTAAATTTAATAAATCTTTTACGTAAACGACACCATAAGTATCATCAAGTGATTTTGATTTTGATACAGGCAATCTTGAAATTCTTTTCTCATCCACTATTTTTGTTACATCGCTTATTGACAAAGGAACAGATAAAAATAATACATCAACCCTAGGAGTCATTATCTCCTTAATAGGTCTATCGGAAAACTCTAATAAAGAGTCAATAATTTCTCTTTCTGCTGGAAGAATCTGACCCTCTTGTTCACCCAGAGCTGTTAATGCTTGGATGTCTGCTTCTGTAATTTCATTATCACCATCCATATCACCTGTTCTACCAGTTCCATATTTGTTAATTGAACTAGTTATAAGATTTGTAAAAGGTGCAAAAATTCTTGATAGATAACTAATTAACAAAGATGTTCTAGACATAAACTCAACAGGTTTTCTTGTTGCAATTGTCTTTGGAGTTACTTCACCAAAAATTAAAACGAGAAATGTAATAAATAATGTAGCAATTACTCCGCCAGTTCTCTCCCCAAATTGTCTTACAAATATTATTGTTGCCAGGGAGGCCATAAGTATGTTTACAAAGTTATTTGCGACAAGGATACCTCCAATTGTTTTCTCAATATCATCTTTTGCATTTTTTATTCTTTTATTTTTCTTTGAATCATCCAGTTGGTGAATTTTTTCTCTTGGGAGTGTTGTGATTGCTGTTTCTGAACCAGATAACATAGCAGAAAATATTAAACATATAAATATGAGAAGGTAAAGGATGATATCTAAGTTAGTACTCAATTTGTATATATGATTCTAGAGGATTTTATTTTAAATTAAAGAATTTATTTATTTTAGTTTTTGATACCGGTTTTACTGTAAAAAAATCAGCACCTACCCTTTTGGCTTGGAATTCATCCGCATCCCGGTCTGCAATTAGGGCTATTGGAGTATTTTTGGTAATTTTGTCTCTTTTCAACTCTCTTATTATTGAGGGTCCACCATTATTTTTAACTTGCATATCAACAAATATATAATCAATACGTTGATTCAAACTTTCTAAATCAACATTTTCGAGTAGTTCATGATCAAAATCAATGTATTTTTCAATAGATTCTATAACCCATTTATTATCGCTATAAATTAAAATTTTCACAGTTTTAAAAGCATACTATTCTGTAATTTTAAATAATAATGACATATTTAATTTCTACCTTAATTTTTGCAGCGGTTGGAACTGCGCAATTAAACATATTTGAAATCGAAGGTATTTTTTCTAATGCCCATATAAATGCTCTTGAAGGCCACATTGAAGAATATGAATATACAGACGACGATTTATTGATTCTTCAATATAGCTCTCAAGAAGGAAGTGCAGAGAGTATTGAAGAATTAAATAGCTTATTATCAGGATATGATTTTCCGATAGGAGTTTGGTTTGGTCCATATAAAATATCCATAGATTTTAAACAACTTAACAATTTTGATTACATAGGCTTCTCTCCAGGAATGGAAATTAACAACGTTAGTTTTGATGAATTAGTAGAAAAAAAATATTGTACGATTAATATTTGTAATTTTGAAGAAAGAAAAATTATCGTATCTACAAACGAGGGTATTTATGATAACTATTTAATTGTTGGAACACTTGGGTCATTTATCGAGAATATAGATTTCGTAATATCTGATCAATCAATCGAATTTTTTAAACCCTCATTGTTTGAGCGCTTCTATATTGCAATTTCTAACCCCATATTCACATACATGTTTTTTGTTTTAGGTTTTGCATTAATTGGTCTTGAACTATTTGCTATAGGTCCAGGTTTGATGGCAGTTGTTGGGTCAATACTTGTAATATCTTCTACTTTGCCATTTCAAGAGTTTGGAATAAATTATTATGGAATTCTTATATTTGGTATTTCATTTTTAATGTATATAAAAATCTTATCAAGAGGATACTTTTCAATTCTTGGAGTTGTTGCATTCTTAGTTCTTTTTAGTTCTTCATTTGTGATGTTTAGTAACTACCAAATTAGTGTAAATTTCCTCCTTTTATTTTTAGTCTCAGTTGCTCTGGCATTATTTTATTTTGTAGCAATACCTACAGTTATAAGATCAAGGCTTACAACTGATACCAGTGGCGGAAGTTCTTTGGTTGATAAAGAGTGTGAATTAATAGAAATTCTAGAATCTGACATAGGCCTTGTTCGATATAAAGATACAAAACTTAGGGTTAATTTAGATCTAGATAAGTCTTATAAGGAAAAACAAGATTATATCTTCTTGGAAAAAGATGGAAATCTTTACATCTAAATAACCATAAAACTTCGCGAAAAAAACCTTTTGCCATTTGTTTTTTTTGAAATAACGTTCCTATATGTTAGAAATTAAAATTTCAACCTGGCAATACAATGCTCTCTGCAGGCAACATAGTTCAAATTTATTTTTTCCTCCTGCCACTTTTGAAAAAAAAGAAGATAGAGAAAAAAGAGAGTCAAAAGCAAAAGCTGTTTGTAATGGCTGCCCTGTCAAAGTCAATTGCTTAGAAGAAGCTAAAGAGATAGAAGAACCCTTTGGAATCTGGGGAGGATTAAACGAAGTCGAAAGAAAACGAAACTTAATATTTTCCTAAAGTTTTTTTTCTTGATCCTACCTTATCAATTTTTTGAGTTACGCCAATCTTGTCAAGCAACTCCAGATATGGAATTGCATACTTTCTAGAAAGACTAGTTTTATCTTTAAATTCTTTTACGGAGAATTCATCAGGCATTAATTCGACAATTTTAACTAATTGTTTCAAATGTACATCAGAGATAATGATTTTAGAATCAACCCTGTAAATTTTT
>CACOKA010000036.1 GCA_902627635.1 uncultured Candidatus Actinomarina sp. | reverse complement strand
TCTGTTGTTCCATCTGATCTTGGCCAATATAACCCTGCAGCAAACATATTTTGATTGTCTTTATGCTTAAAGAAAAAAGGCTGTTTTACATCATCTATGATTTTCCATTCATACCAACCAGATATTGGAACTAAACATCTACTTTTTTTGAAAGCTGAAATAAATGTTTTCTTCTCAAGCAATGACTCAAACCTAGTGTTGAACAGTGGCTTAGAATTACTCTGATCCTTTAGCCAAGATGGATAATACCCCCATGTAGAATTGACTAAATTATTACCGATTACAACAGGAACACTTGCCTGTGGAGCAATATTAAAATTATCTTCAAAATCATATTCGTTGAGATTATCTATGAAAGATAAATTTCCTAGATGAATTGATAAGTAATAACGTCCACACATTTAAAAATCCAATACTGATAATTCTAATATGTCGCCATTTTTGAATGATTGCTCTTCTTTCTTGTGCATAATATGAACTTGTTGATCTCCTATAATTTCTAACTGATCGCCATTTAATACAAGATACGTATTCATTTCCAGACCAAGAATTTTATATTTTGATTTATGTATCTGTTTAGAAGAAGTCAGTATTGCTTTATACAACACCTCATTCCAGTGTGGTAAGACCATAGAATTTTTAAAAAAACCAAAACCTTTACCCTTGTTCATTTTCTCACCCATAATCATTGCACCTGCGCTACAACCAGCAAGAATGCCTCCATTATTGTGAATAGCCAATATATTTTTCCATGCAAGAGAATTACTTAGTGTTGCATAAAGATGATTTGGATTTCCACCAGAAAAATAGATAAAATTTGCTTTCTCGATCTCAGCTATGGTCTCTGTCTTGTTGTAGTCGTTAACATTAAGAGCTTTTATAGATTTGTGTTGTACACCAAGTTTTTTAAAATGTTCATCAGCTAAATTAAGCCAGTACTGTATTCTCTCTTCACTTTCAAGACCCGCTGCCGTAGGAAATGAGAGAACATAAGGTTCATTCTCTAATTTATCCAACAATAACTTATCGTAAGGACGAATAGTGTCTAAATATTCTCCGGCACCAGTTATAGCAATCATCTTATTTGAGGCGACGACCGGAATCGAACCGGTGTACAAGGTTTTGCAGACCTCTGCGTAGCCACTCCGCCACGTCGCCAGTGAGCGGAAGACGGGGTTCGAACCCGCGGCCTTAACCTTGGCAAGGTTACGCTCTACCAGCTGAGCTACTTCCGCAATAAATTAATGATAGTTTATATTTGAGTTTTTTAAAAAGAAATTAATCCGTGGAACCAAATCCACCAGATGATCTATCTGTCTCTGAAAGATTATCAATTAATTTAAAATCAACTTTATTTGTATTTATAAGAACAAGTTGAGCAATTCTATCACCAACTTTTATAACATAATCTTTATCACCATGATTCATCAGAGGTACTAATAACTCACCTATATAACCTGGGTCAATTAAACCAGGACTATTGATGAGAGTTATTTTATGTTTGGTTGAAAGGCCAGATCTTGGTAGAACGAAACCCGCACATTGTTTTGGTAAGTTTATTGCTATACCTGTATTTACCAACGTTACTTCATTAGATTTTAAGGTGATGTTTTCAGATGCACTAATATCATATCCAATATCAGAATCGTATTTTTGAGATGGAATCTTTCCATTTGAGCTTATTAGTTTTATTTCTATCTCAATATTTTTATTCAATGGTAACCTTTCATTGATGAATATTAGAGATTATCTTTTTATAAAGAAAGCGAAATCCTCAAATAAAATCAAAATTCTAGATGTTCTTGGTTTTGAAACAGATACAACAATAATTCAAACTCCAGACATTATCAAAGAAATGGATAATATAAGAATGACAAGTGAGTTAGAGATGGTTGATGTAGAAGTTGAATCTACACAAATTGGACAGGAACTTGTTATTACAAATGAGGACTTGTTTAATACACAAGATCAAGAAAACTCAAATCCAAATACAGAAACATTTGTTCCATTAAACATAACATCTCAAATCAAGAAAATTTGGACAGATTTAGAAATAAGGAGAAAATGGATAACTCCTGCACTATTTACAATAGCTACGATAAGTATCATTAGCTTTGCTTCAATTTTTATTATAAATATTAGAAATACTGATATAGAGAATGAAACCATAGCAATCTCAATTTCAAAAGAAACGAATGATAAAATTAACCAATTATCAGAATTATTGAATGTGGCAACAAACCCCTTCTACTCTCGATACGATGTATCTAATGCAAGCGCTAATTTGCAAGTAATCGAGGCATCATTGCTTCAATATCAAGAAAATATAGAAAATAGAGATATTGAAAATAAAGAAAATGTACTTTCTTCGTTGAATTTACTTTTTGATGTTGTAAAAACATTAGATCAATTAATCACTTACAGAATTATGCATTCAGAAATATTAATTTACGAAGAAACGCTAGATATTAACGAAGATACAGATATTGATACCCTTGCAGCTCAATTATCCCTCATTGGAGCAAAAAGTAACTTAAATGCTGAGACATTGCCTGAATTAAATGAGTTAAAA
The DNA here is from genome assembly GCA_902627635.1 of uncultured Candidatus Actinomarina sp. Lineage (GTDB taxonomy): Bacteria > Actinomycetota > Acidimicrobiia > Actinomarinales > Actinomarinaceae > Actinomarina. Next base: position 618 of record CACOKA010000036.1, on the reverse strand, counting down.
AATCATAAAGAACTTGTAAGCTCTGCATTGATAACAGCGCAAGATTTACACGGTAGATTGGTTGCTTCATTAAGAAATAATGAAAATGAGGTAGCAACGACTTTGATAAGTGCGATAAAGTTCAATAAAGAGTCCGAAATAGCATTTTTTAATAATTCATTGGAAATATTTAAACAAAATTATGAAAATATTCTTGAAAATATTGAGGATTTACCCTAATTTAACTCTGCAGCTTCCTTTTCGAAGTCTGAAACAGCAGAAAACTCTTTATAAACAGAAGCAAATCGGAGATATGCTACTTCGTTTATGTCTTTTAGATGAGACAGAACAGTTTCACCTATAGTTTTACTTTCAATTTTTTTTCCATGATTCTTTAGATCTAGATAAATAGTTTCAACAAGGTTTTTTAATTTTTTTTCACTTAATTCCTGTCCTCCAAAAGCATTTTCAACACCACTAAATAACTTTTCGTATTGAAATTCTTCTAAATTACCATTTCTTTTCTTTACTATGAGCTCAATTTCTGATTTTTCATATGTTGTGAACCTTGTATTACACGCAGAACACTCTCTACGCCTTCTAATTGCGTCACCATCAACATTTTTTCTTGAATCTACA
>CACOKA010000035.1 GCA_902627635.1 uncultured Candidatus Actinomarina sp. | reverse complement strand
ACTTATTGACAAAGTAAAAGAAATAAAACAACGTTTCGTAGAAATCTATTCAAAAGACGAGGAAATTCCATATGGTGGAAACCAGATGTTTTTTGGTGACGATTAAAAAATTCTTAATATCTATCTTTACTATCGTTTTTTAATCTCTCAACTTCCTTTTCAACTGAAAAAAGACTATTGCTAGTTATACCAATAAAGTGTGAAAATAGTCCAACACCCCAACCACCGACAACAAAATACCACCAATTAGATCCAGTAGAATCAATAAAAATATCAAATAAAGTTAGAGATAAGCAAACAACAAAATAAATTACACTATGAACTCTAAAACCAATACGTGCTTTTGCTTTTCTTATTAGCTTTTCATCATTATCCATAATTAAAATGATAATATGACTTTCGCATTAATTACTGGTAGTTCTGGACATGCTGGGGCAACACTAATTCGAGAATTAATCAATCAAGATTATAAAGTTCGATGTATTGATTTTGACAATGACCACAGAGCATATGAGGGTCTTGATGTAGATTTAATTGAAGGTGATATAACAAAAAAAGATTCTTTATGGAAAATATTCGAAGATGTAGATGTAGTTTTTCATACTGCAGCATTTATATGTCTAGATCGTCGATATAAAGATTTAATCAGAAATGTAAATGTTAATGGTACAAGAAATGTTTGTGATGTTGCACTTAAGTCTGGTGTAAAAAAAATGATACACTTTTCTTCAGTTGATGCGTTCAATAGATTTCCAATTGATGAGCCTCTGCTTGAAGATAAAGAACTTGTTAATGATAAAAATGCCATACCTTATGACTTATCAAAAGCAGATGCCCAAAGAATTGTTCTTGAGTATTGTAATAAAGGCCTTGAAGCAAGCATTTTGCATCCTGTAAATATATTCGGTCCCTATGACTATAAAGTAGGCCTCGGAACAGAAGGCCTAATTGATTTAGCTAATGGCAAGACTCCCCGGTTACCAAACTGGGGGTATAACTATGTTGATGTAAGAGATTTATGTGTTACTGCTATTTCAGCAATTGAAAATGGTAAAAATGGTCAGAACTATCTTATAGCAGGTGAGTATCGAACTTTTTTTGAGTTAGGACAAATGATTGGTGAAGTTCTTGGTAAGGAGGTTGTTAAAGGTTCAATACCCGGATTCTTAGCTTATTTGCTTGTTCCTTTTTCATATATAAAATCTGTTAGAGAGGGAAGCCCTAGTACTAGAACACTAGATACTATTCATACAGGCAAGACTGGTAATAAAATAGTTCCAAGCACTCTTGCTCGTGAAGAATTAAATCACAATCCAAGGCCAATTATGGAGACAGTAATCGATTTTGTTAAATTTTATTCTGATAGAGGATTGATTAAAATTTAAATATCGTCTGAGACTGTATCTTCAAAAGATTGTCTTTTCACAAGATCAAACACCTCAGTTTTAGATACTCCAACAACTTTGGCTTTAGGAACCCTGTTGTAATTACTAGCCATTGCATACGTGTATGCGCCTGTTGAGGTGGACATTAAAACATCTCCTGTTTTTGTATCTTCTGAAAGAAGTGCTCTATCTACTAGAAGATCACCTGATTCACAATGCCTACCAGAAACTGCAAAAACTTTTTCTTTGTCATTTACTTTTCCTGAAATATTGAATAATTTATGTTCGCTTCCATATAGAGCTGGTCGAGGATTGTCTGACATTCCACCATCAACTAATATAAATGGCTTTTCACCTCTATCTTCTTTTATTGCTCCTGCTGTATAAAGAATAAGGCCGGCATTGTTAACAATTGCCCTTCCGGGTTCGATCATAATTTTATAATCTGTTGTCCAATTCTTTTCGATTCCAGATTTAATAGCTTTAGCATATACGGATAAATCCTCGCTATTGTCATCACCTTCATAAGGAGAAAAGAAACCACCACCAGCATCAAAAACAACTTCTCTTTCAACACTAGCTTTATTTCTCTCTAAAAATAAAGAACATTCTTCCATAGCCTTATTGAATCTTTTTGGATCTTTTATCTGACTGCCTATGTGGACATGAACTCCTGAAAAAAGAAGTGAGTTTGAGTTATAAACTTCCTTAAGCGCAGTTTCAGCTACATCTATTGAAATACCGAACTGCTGATCATAACCAGATGTCAAAACCATTGGATGAGTCTCGGCCCCAAGGTCAAGATTTATCCTTAGAATAACTGGTTGTTTTCTTTTATTTTTTAAAGCAATGTCTTGTATTAAAGTTATTTCATTCAAATTATCAATTGATATATGTCCACCATTGTTAGAAATAAAAAAATTGACTTCATCTTTTGTTTTAAATGTTCCATTAAAAAGAGTATTTTCTAGTGTATCTAGTACAGATAAAACAGTTGCCATTTCACCACCTGAGACAACATCTACTCCCCAATTATTTTTATCTAATAGCTCAACAAGTTTTTTGCAGATAAATGCTTTTGCCGCATATCGATATAACGCATCATCTCCAAAAGCATTTGTGAATTCTGATATGTTGTCTTCAATATTATCCCAGTCATATACATAGAGAGGTGTTCCATGTTCCGATGCAATATCAATTAAAGAAAAATTATTTAAAAATGCATCACCATTATTAAAAGTGAGATTATTTGGTAAATAGTTCATTTCTTTAAACGTCTTTTTATCCAAGCAATATCTTTTTTTTGTGCATCTGGTCCATTAGGTGTTTCGACAATAATATCTGATTTCGCGTTTTTGATTACATACTCTAATTCCTCTTTTGGGATTTTTCCTTTTCCTAGGTTTTCATGTCTATCTCTACTACTCTCAAAACTATCTTTAGAATCATTAAAATGTATTAAATCTATTTTTTTGACTAATTTTTTGAATCCCTTAACAGCATCAATAGTAGGTATTCCTCCTGCCCATGTATGGCAAGTATCCAAACATAGTCCTACATTTAGATGACCAATTACCTCCCATAACCTCTCAATTGAGTCCATATATCTTGCGACTGAATTTTTACCTCCTGCTGTATTTTCAACTAATACTTTCATTCCAGTGTCCTCAACATGCTCGAGAGCTTTTCTCCAGTTTTCGTACCCGACACTAATATCACCACCTTCACCAACGGACCCTCCATGAACAATTACCCCTTTTGCTCCAAAGGTTGAAGCAACTTTACATGTATCCTTTAATAATTTTCTACTCGGATGTCTAACCTTATTATTTGGTGTTGCAACATTAATCAAATAAGGGGCATGAACATAGATGTTACCTCCAAAATCCTGTAAAATCTCGATATCTTCTCGAGGTTTTGGGCTTTTCCACATCTGAGGACTTGATATAAATATCTGAAAAGTATCGCCATTTCTGTACGAA
>CACOKA010000034.1 GCA_902627635.1 uncultured Candidatus Actinomarina sp. | reverse complement strand
GATTTTCTACATTTCTTTTTTCAAAAGTTTTTTTTGAGTATCCAACTACTTCTTGAACTGGACCTAAAGCTTTCACTAAAGCTGTCAAATAATATGGCCCCATGTCAAATAAGGGACCGCCACCCTTTTTATAATAGAATTCTGGATTTGGATGCCAACCTTCAACGCCATGACTTGTAAAATTTGCTGAGCCTCCAATTATCTTTCCTATTTTATTTGAAGATAATAATTCTTGAGCTTTTTTAAAAGCGGGACCTAAAAATGTATCTGGAGCAGCGTATAAATAAACATTGTTTTCTTTCATTGTAGAAAATAATTTCTTTCCATCATCAATCGTCAATGCGATTGGTTTTTCAGAAAAAACATGCTTTCCATTTGTAAGTGACTTGTATGATATTTCAAAATGAGACAATGGTGGTGTTAAATTTACAACAATATCTATCTCATCACTTAATATCAATTCATCAACTGACAATGATTTGATGTTGTTGTCATTAGAGAATTGATCAGCTTTGTTTTTATCGATGTCAGCACAAGCAGTTACTTCTATATCTTTTTTGTGTTTATTTAGACCAATCATGTATTGTTTAGAAATTGATCCACACCCAATAATCCCAATATTCATATTATTTAACAGCCCAGTTAATTCCTTGTACCAATAACTTAACTACATGTTCGTTTTCAAAATCTTTCATATAGTGGCCAATAGAACAATGAAATATTCTTCCGCTCCCCCATGTTTTTGTATAAGCTACCGGCATTTCAACTCCATCAATCCATTCATGATATTCTTTGTTAAATTTTGTTGAGGCAATGATATTAATTGAGGGGTCGATATGGAGAAAGTACTGTTCTGAAAAAACTTTAAAATCATCGATACCATTTACTATTTCGTGCTGTTTATCGATTATATTTACTTCGTAATCAACAAAATTGCCGGGGTGACAAACAAACTGACTCCCTACAAGAAATTGATAGTTTGTATTATCTCTAAATGCATCAGACATACCTCCGTGCCAACCGGCAAGGCCTACACCAGAATGAATTGCTTCTTGTAAATTTCCAACTTTTGAATTCTTTATTTCCCAATTATCATCATCTATTTTTCCCATTGTCCATACAGGAAGAATGACATCAAAGCTTTTTAGATAATCAAGATCACTCATAACTTCAAGATCAATAACGATCTGACTTTCAATATCAAATTTGGTAATTTGTTCACTTATATATTCTGAGGTTTCAATTGGCTCATGACCTTCCCAACCTCCAGAAATAAATAATGCTTTTTTTTTCATCCTTTGATTGATCCAGCAGTTAAACCGCCTGTAATTTGTTTCTGAAAGAAAATGAATAGTACAGCTATTGGAGTTGCTGCAATTACAGATGCTGCAGCTATACTTCCCCATTCATTGCTAAAGTCATCCATAAATACAATATTTATACCAAGAGCTACTGTGTATAAGTTCGTATCCTTAAGGAAAATTGCGGCGAGAATATAGTCTGAATAGATCCCAATAAATGAAATCACAAACAAAACAACCAGTATTGGCCTAGCTAAAGGTGCAACAATTCTAAAAAATATCTGTGAATCTGTTGCACCATCAACCTTTGCAGCTTCATCCAATGACATTGGGATCGTGTCCATAAAACCTTTTATTAACCATGAATTGAACCCTATTGAACCACCAAGATAAACCATAATTAATCCGAAATGGGTTCCTAAACCAATAAATGGAGCAACGTCACCAATCTGAAAGAATAATAAATATATTGCGACAAAAGCTAAAAATGCAGGAAACATTTGAATCAAAACAAGAGTGATTAACCCAACTCTTCTTCCTTTGAATTGTAATCTTGCAAATGCGAAAGCAGCAAAAGTTCCCAATAATACATTTAGAAATCCAGCTATGCCTGCGATCTTATAAGTATTAAACAGCCACCTGAAATATGGAATCAAATCACTTTCTGACAAGCTTTGATAATGTTTGAGTGTAAATCCATTTGGAATTAACTTAGAGTTGGCCAAATTTGGAAAATCTGCAAAAGAGTTTGTAAGTACAAATAAAATTGGATATAAAGAAATTGTTACAAAGACTAAACCAACAAGATGTCTCCATCCATACATCCTGATCCATTTGTACAATTTAGAGGTTTCCATAAACTCTTTCCAATCTTTTTGAATATCTAAAAGATATTGCTGAAATAATTAAAACTATAAAAAATATTATTGTTGTCACGCTTGCTGCTAATCCAAATTGATATCCTCTTCCACCAGCAATAGCTAAGTCATAAGTGAATGATATTAAGATGTCTGTATACCCAACTGCTACATCTGCACCTACAATTGGGGGTCCACCACTTGTTAAAAGAAATATTAAAGTAAAATTGTTAAAATTAAACGCAAATGCTCCAATCAATAAGGGTGAAATAGATACTAGGAGTAATGGGAACGTGATCCTCCAGAATGATTGTCTTGGAGAGGCTCCATCAACTTTTGCAGCTTCAAGTAATTCTTTTGGAATTGATTGGAGAGCACCTGTTGCAATCAAAAACATATATGGAAAACCAAGCCAAGTGTTAACCAACAACACAGCCGCCCTAGAGCTTCCTTTGGTCCTAAACCAATTAATTGGTTCAATATTGAATAATTCATAAAGTGGAGCAAACCATTCATTTACTACTCCATAATCAGGATTTAATAAACCTTTGAAAACAATAATAGAGATAAAAGCAGGAATCGCATAAGGAAGTATATAAATTGATCTGTATATTTTTTGAAACTTTACTTTTTCATTATTTAAGGTGACTGCCAGCAAAAGACCAACAAAAAAAGCAAGTGATACTGATAGTATTGCAAACTGAAAGGTCCAAGAGGTAACAATATTTAGTGGTCCTCTAAGTCTTTGATCATTAACTATTCTTTGATAGTTTTCACCACCGACATTGATTCTCCATCCCGGATCAACAATTTCTCCACCACAAATAAAATTTCCTCTGAAACCTAATTCACATGTTAAATTTTTGGAATTATCAAACAAAGTATCAGTATCTACATCGTATGTGTATTTTTGCTGTGAAGACGATAGTCTCCCACTAGAAGCACCAAAAACTGAAATATTGTATAGCTTTATTCTTGTATTTTTATCAACAAGTAAAGCTAGATCTTGAAGCTGACTTGAGTTTGCAATTTGTTCTTTACCTGATAATTGATAGAAGTTTTCTGGAATTACTATTTCACCATTTGAATTTTTAAGTGATGGTTCATGATTAGCAAAATATTTATCATCGTACTCATCATCTGCAATAGCCTGACCGAATAAAATATTTTCATTGTCCAAATCTGCAATATAATAAAAATCTAGATTCTGATCTTGCAATACATACAGATCAAATTCAACACCTTTTTGATCATCAAGGGAATACGAGAGATCTTCAAGTCTCTCTATAGCTTGTTGTTTAGTGAGAAT
>CACOKA010000033.1 GCA_902627635.1 uncultured Candidatus Actinomarina sp. | reverse complement strand
GATAACTGTGTACGGCTCAAACCCGATAAAATTTTGGACTAGTAAACCTACTAACAGTCCACTAATTATTGAAGTTGAAAACGAACTTACTGGACCGTAGTCTTCTAAATTTAATTTTCTTCGATTGTTAGACATATGGCTTGTATTGTGAAGCTAACTCTTTTACTTCATCTTTTAATTCATCAAGCTTGTTTGAATCTGATCTATTTTTTAGAATTTCTGAAATTAAGTATCCTACTTTTGTTAATTCACTTTCCTTCATTCCACATGTTGTTGCAGCTGGTGTACCCATTCTTATGCCTGATGTAACAAATGGTGATCTCTCATCAAATGGAATGGCATTTCGATTTAGCGTAATTCCCATTTCATTGAGTAAAATACCTGCATCTTTGCCAGTTAGCTCTTCGTCAACACTGTTTGTATCAACTAATACAATGTGATTAGTTGTTCCCCCACTCACAACTCTTAGCCCTTCATTTATGAAAGAGTCCGAAAGGGCTGAAGCATTCTTTAAAATTTGAGCGGTATAATCTTGAAAATCTTTAGATAGTGCTTCTTTAAAGCAAACGGCCTTTGCTGCAATCTGGTTATTTAATGCTCCACCTTGTGCTCCTGGGAAAATATTTTTATCTACACCTTTTGCAAATTCCTCTGTTGATAAAATCATTCCACCTCTTGGACCTCTCAGTGCTTTATGAGTTGTTGCAGTCACAACATCAGCATATTTCATAGGATTCTCAACTACTTTACCCGCAACAAGGCCAATAAAATGTGCGGCATCAACCATAAAATAAGCTCCAACTGAATCAGCAATCTCTCTAAAAGCCTTGTAATCAAGCTCCTGAGAATAAGATGAGTATCCTGCAATTAGTAATTTTGGTTTTGTTTCCTCTGCTAATTTTGCAACATCATCCATATTGATCAGTTCAGTTTCTTTATCTAATCCATAACCAACAAAGTTATACATTCTTCCAGAAAAGTTAACAGGAGAACCGTGTGTTAAATGCCCACCTTGGTCAAGAGACATACCCATAACGGTGTCACCAGCTTCTAGGAGGTTTAAGTAGACTGCCATGTTTGCTGATGATCCTGAATGAGGCTGGACGTTTGCATGATCTGCCTCAAATAATTCACATGCTCTATCAATTGCGAGTTGTTCTATCTCGTCAACAGTCTCACAACCCTCGTAATATCTTCTTCCTGGAAAACCTTCTGAATACTTGTTTGTAAGAATAGAACCTGACGCCTGCATGACTGCCTTCGATGCAAAGTTCTCTGAAGCAATTAAATGTATATGTGAGTTTTGACGTGCTAAATCATTATCAATTAATGATGCTATCTCATTATCTGTTTCAAATAATTCAGTGTTTAATGCGCCAGTATTTTCCATATATACACTTTAACAGTAACTTGGAGGCCATTTAAGTGGCCCTTGCCTTAAAATTTCCCCACCTGTAACTCTAAAATCTACAACTGTAGATCCATCTCCATGGATTGATGTTCCCTCTAAATAATATCCAATATTGTCTTTAAACATTTCATAGGCCTCACTGTCATTCTTAGCTTCCTCGTCGCCAGAGGTGTTTGCACTTGTAACTGCCAGTGGACCGATTTCATTTAATAGTTGTATAGTTAGTTCATTATCAGGAACTCTTAATCCAATTGTGTTTGGATTTTTTGTACCAACACCATCAACATATTCTTTATTGGTTTCAACAACTGCAGTCAGAGGTCCTGGCCAATAGAGATCAACAATTTCAGGTACTTGTGTAACAAGGTCAAGTTGTTGCAAATATGTGTATGAGGGAATGAGTAATGAGATAGGTTTTGAGTCATCTCTTTCTTTTAATTCGAATAATTTTTCTACAGCTTCTTTTGAGTTTGGATTGACCCCTATACCGTAAACGGTTTCTGTGGGAATACCAACAACTTCATTTTTATTTATTGCATCTATTGCTAGTGAGATATTATCGCCTTGCATAAACGTACCTATCTTTGTCTGCCAAGTCTTTAATCAATTCTACATCGTCATAGTTATTCAATAATTCAATTACTTTCTGACCAAATCTCTCATCTATCTCAAGAAATAGTTCAAAGTCTTTGTATTTTTTATCTTCAATTTGATTTATGAGGTTTTGAATAATGTTTATCCCGTCATTATCTCCGCCATCAAGTGCATTTAAGGGTTCATAATTAAGGACTTCCAAATCAAGAGTTTCAATTTCACTACTTGGTATATATGGTAAGTTTGCAATTATTAAGTCAATATCACTACTACTTACCTCATTAAGTAGATCTGATTGGATGAATTCTATATTCATTCCATTGAGAGTTGCGTTTTCAGTAGCTAATTGAATAGCAAAAGGTGAGATATCGATCCCTTTTACTTCAGCTTCTGGATAAAAATGTTTCATCATCAGACTTATACACCCAGAACCAGTACCAACATCTAATATGCTTTTTGGATTTACAACCTTGTTTTTAATTATCTCGATCAAATACTCTGTTTCAGGTCTTGGAATTAATGCACGTTCATCTACTTTTAACTGGACGGTATAAAAGGGCATGAATTCTTCAATATATTGAATTGGTTCATGATTTAACCTGCGTGTAAGTAGTGTTGAATATTCATTTTGATATTCTGTTTTACTACCAGAGATTTCTTGAGCTTTTTGTTTTAACCTCTCAAGTTCATGATTTGGAATAGGTTTTATATCCAATTATTCCTCTAAAGTTGCGAGTCTTGTTGTTTCATTATCTGCTATCAGAGCGTCAATAAAATCACTTAAATCACCATCTAATACCTGGTCTAGTTTCTTCAGGGTTAAGTTGATTCGATGATCAGATACCCTGTTGTCTTTATAGTTGTAAGTTCTAATTTTGTCAGATCGCTCACCAGAACCTACTTGTTCTTTTCTATTCTTTGCTCGTTCAGCTTCAGCTTCGTCTTGACGTGCTTTGAGCAATCTTGCTCTTAAAATTCTCATAGCTTTTTCTTTATTTTGTAGTTGTGACTTTTCATCTTGGCAGGAGACAACAAGTCCAGTAGGAACGTGGGTGATTCGTACGGCTGAGTCTGTTGTGTTCACACTTTGGCCACCTGGTCCACTTGATCTGTAGACATCTACTTTTAAGTCATTTTGATCAATATCTATATCTACTTCCTCTGCTTCAGGTAAGACAGCTACGGTTGCAATAGAAGTATGGACCCTTCCTTGTGACTCTGTTTTAGGAATTCTCTGTACTCTGTGTGCACCAGCTTCAAATTTAAGTTTTGAATAAACACCTTTAGATTTTATAGCAAAGATAACCTTGCTATATCCACCCATATCAGAATCAGTCATCTCTATCTTTTCAACATTCCATGAGTTACGTTCCGCAAAACGTGAATACATTTTAAATAGATCCCCAACCCAAATGGATGCTTCCTCACCACCTGCTCCAGGACGTATCTCTACAAGAACATCCTTCTCATCAGATGGATCTTTTGGTAGTAAGCCAACTTTTATTTTTGTAACAATGTTTTCAATCTCAGCAGTTGAGTTTTTAATGATGTCCTCATATTCACTCTTCATCTCTTCGTCGGTTTCCTCATTAAGCAGCTCTTCAGCATCTGATATGTCTGAAGTTAGTGTTTCCCATTGTCTGAAAAGCTCAA
>CACOKA010000032.1 GCA_902627635.1 uncultured Candidatus Actinomarina sp. | reverse complement strand
GAGAAAGTAGATAAACAGTTTTCTCAATTTACTCCAAGACAATTAAAGAAGAAAAAAGAATTTCATATTGATCAACTGGTAAACAAAGGGGTGTTCAATGCTTCTAAAAACTCCGTTCCAATTACTTTAAATTCATCAGTCAAGAGTGAACCAGAAAGACCGGAATGGTCAAGTGATGAAGCTTCAAGGGTTGTCGGTGGTAAAATATTGAATGAATATGGTTTATCTAACAAATTTATTATTGGTGGATCTGCAGATTTAGCTGCTTCAACAAAACAAATAATAAGTGATAATACTTTCGGCTCAAATAATTTCGGAGGAAACAGTATTGAATTTGGAATTAGAGAACATGCAATGGGTGGAATTGTTAACGGTCTTGCATTACATAGTAATTTAATACCATATGGATCAACTTTTTTAGTTTTCTCCGACTATATGAGGCCAAGTATGCGATTAGCATCTTTGATGAATGTTAATTCGTTATTTATATTCACTCATGATTCAATATATCTTGGAGAGGATGGACCAACACATCAGCCTATTGAACATTTAATGTCGCTAAGACTGATACCTAATCTTGATGTTATCAGGCCATCAAACAGCATGGAATTAATTCATTCTTATAGATATGCATTAGAAAAAAGAGATAATCCTAAAGCAATAATTTTATCAAGACAGAACATGAAATTTTTTAATAATGACGTTAGCTATAAGGATTTTCAAACAGGTGCTTATGAATTTATGCCTGGTAAAGACATTACTTTGGTTGCGACAGGTTCGGAACTCGAGCTTGCTTTTGAAATAAGTAAAAATTTAAAAGATTTATCTGTGCAGATAATAAGTGCTCCTATTCTTAACAAGATAAATAAAGAGAAGATAGAATCCCTAAATCTAAATCAAAATATTTTTACACTTGAACTAGGAAGATCAACAGGTTGGGATTCATACATTGAAAATATTACAAGATCGTTTTCAATTGATTCTTTCGGAGAATCAGCTCCAATTGAAGCGCTAACTGAAAGATTTAACTTTAGTGCCAAAAAAATTAGTGATGAAATAAGAAGTTTATTGAACTAACAACCTGTATAAGCTTTCATTGCATTTTTGGTTCTTGTGCCTGCAACTCCATCAGGAATCAAATCAACTTTTCTTTGAAATGCTTTAATTGCTTCTCTTGTATAAGAACCCATTTCTCCATCAATAATTCCAGGGTTAAATCCGTTATTTGCTAAAAATGTTTGAACTCCTGCAACGCTATCTAGTTTCGCACCAGTATTGTCCCTTGCTTTACAAACATTTCCTGATTCACAACCTGTGTAAGCTTTCATTGCAGCTTTTGTTTTGTTACCAACAATTCCATCAGCAAATAAACCATTTTTTTGTTGGAATTCTTTAATTGCAGCTTTTGTTTTTGGACCAGATTGTCCATCTACAGGTCCGGGATTAAATCCATTATTTACAAGAAATTGTTGGACGTCTAGTACCGAATTGATAATGATTGCTGAGTTGTCTTTGGGAACACAAGCATCATTTCCTGAATTTGGATTTGAAACAGCAGTTTCGGCCACATTTTCAACTTCACCACCAGAAGGCTCCCAGGAGTTATTAAATGGAGAAGAATTAAACAAATCGCTTGAAACAAGAGACTTGCCAACAAGCTTGTCTATTATATAAGCGACTTCTCCAATTGAAATTTTTCTACTTGGACAAAATTTATCACTTAATGAACTACATGGAGGTATTACATCGTTTGCCGCTAAAGTATTTATTTCATTTGTCCATTTACTTGCACCCTCATCTGAGTACTTGTCAATAGAACCAGAAAGATTTGCTGTTGCTCCGGCCCTTATTGATTTAACCAATAAACATGCAAACTCATCTCTAGCTACAGTTTCTTTAGGAAGAATTTCAAATGGACTTCCAAAACAAACCTGCATTCCGTAATACGGCAGTCCATTTATTGCAGACTGATAAATGCTTTGATCATCATCACTATAAGCATTTGGAGAATCTTGGGATACTCCGCCTACGACCGTTACTATTGCTGCTGCTTCTTCTCGAGTTAAAGTTTTGGCTTGGCAACCCGATGAATTTCCATCACATTCATTAATTAATCCTCCTTTAGCCATATAACTAAATCCTGCAAAGGAAGTTGCATACTGTGCTGTTTCACCAGATGATAGATTTTCCGAGCCATCATTACTCGATGAGGAATTTGCTTGGACTGGTCCGACTTTTAAATTAGAAATATCTGAATTACTAGATGTTTTAAAATAATGAGATCTGAACCCTAGTTGAGATTTGATATTTCTCCCAGACTTTGTAACAGATTTAGGTGAACCATTTTTAAAACCTTTCATTGTTACTTCTAAAGCTGCTCCTGACTCAGCAGCTGAAGATACATAAATATCAGTTAAAGCATCAAAACAAGGAGTATCTCCACATAAAATATTTTTTGAAAGTTGATAGGTATTAAAGTCGAATGACCAAGCTGCTTTTGAGTTACCAACTCTATTATCTATTGACCAAGGATCATCTACGGTCTGAAGATATGGCCATGGAGTAGCTGAGCCAAATCCAACAACATTTGTGTTTGTCTTTCCACCAGTAGATGATGAATAAAATGCCTGAATTACACTACTTCTTGTATACGAACCATCATATGTAATCACTTTTCCAGAAGTATTATTTACAGCTTGTACCCAATTAGGACCTGATATTTCTTTTAAGTAACCGTAATAATATTGACTTGAAGCTGTAGATCCAATATGACACCAGCAGTATGCTTTTTGTTTTTCACTTAATCCAGCATCAAGGTTTGTAGATGCTGATGGAATATTTTCATCAAGATAATGAAAGACTGCATAGCTTCGTCCAACTAAAGCCTGAGCTTCGAGTGCTTTTACATTCCAATTTGAAGGCATTTCCGCTAATCCATATAGATATTTTTCTAGATTTACTGCTAATGAAACATGAAAACCTGAAGAAACATTTTTATTTCTTAATTTCAAAATTCCATGTTTATGCTCTCTTGGTCCAACTCTAATTCTTCCTCCATCACTCCATTTCACACTAATGTTGCAACTTGCTCTTATTTTTGGTACCAATGGGTGTCCCGTCATATAACACTCATTACCATTGTTTATGATATTTATTGTTGCTCCACCACCAATTTTTAATGGACCCCATATTGATTCGCAAGGACCATCACTTGATGCATCAGACTTGATCTTATTCATCAGCTCATCATTGATTGATCCTGTTTGACCGAGACCAACTGAAGCTTGATAACTTCGAATAGCATCAGCGGTCCTATCTCCATAAGCACCATCGATTGGTCCTGGTTCAAAACCCCTAGATGTAAGAAATAACTGAACGCCTGCAGTGTTTGATAAACCATCTTGGCAAATCTGAAGGCTTGGAGGACTCGATGAAGGCAATGTAGTAAGTGTTATATTTTTTGCATTTCTTGCTAAGCCAACCCATAAAGCATTATTATTAGATGTTATATCTGGTGATGACAATGAAATATCAACTAAATTCTTTACATTTGTACCCTGAAAATAATACTTAACTACCTCATCAGAATTACATGAACTAGTGTTACTGCAAAAACTTGCTCCAAGTTCGGTGAGGCCTTTAGTTCCATATTGACTAAGACCTACTCCATGACCCCAACCACTACCGGTAAATGTGAATGTAACGGCACTGTAACTTCTCATAGCTTGTTTAGTAGCAGGCCCAACTACACCATCAGCTGTAAGACCAACAGA
>CACOKA010000031.1 GCA_902627635.1 uncultured Candidatus Actinomarina sp. | reverse complement strand
ATAGCTGATGAGAAACCAAAAGATGAATCTAAACCTAAAGAAAAAAAGGTTAAAAGTAAAAATAAAAAATCACTTGAAGATTTCGATGTTTACTGGCCAAAAATTTTGAACTCGCTGAAAGAAACTTTATCAGCAAGAAAATTTTCTTACTTAACGGCAGTGAAACCTGAAGTGAATGAAGATAATGTTGTAACCCTTTATGTTGATAAAAATAATGAATTTCTTTTTGATGAATTAAAAAAAAGTACGGAGATAATTGATCTGATTAAATCAGAAGTAGCAAAACTCATGGGTATTGAAGCTTTAGTAAATATAGATATAAGCGAAACAATTAATACAAAAGAAGAGGGAGGCATATCAGCGGCTCAAGAAATTTTTGATGTTGAGGATTTAAGTTAATTATCTTTTAGATTTAATTCACTTAAAGCCATTGTTATTCTTCTTGATCCTTGATTTTGGGCACTTTTACATAATTCAATAAAACTTCTTAGTTCCCCAGTTCTAAATTTTTTAAGTGCATCACCTGAAGGAACATCTCCATTTCTCTCTCTTTCTAGCAATTTAATTTCAATCTCTTTTGCCCTGGCAAGATAAGTACTACTCACCTCAAATAAAGTATCAACACCATCAGTTATAGGTGGATTAATATGACCCATCAGCACATTTATGTATTCGTTAATTTCTTCATGCAGCTCGTCTGCGCCTGAGAGACCTTTTTTTAGTGGAAATTTTTGCATTATTCTTTTCTAACCTTTATGTATTTCATTTTAATTACATTAAGAGACACAATAAACGCCAAAGCAATAATTGTTAGATAAATCAATAAATTCACAATGTTCGAATTTCCACTAACAGATAAAAATCTGATAAATGTAAAGATTACGCTCCCAATTAATGTTGAAATGCTCAAGTCAATTGCTAAATCCTTATTTAGAATTTTTTCATCTCCTATTTTTAATGTAAAAAGCAACACCATTGAATATAAGAAAAGAGGTATAACAATTAAAACTGCATAGTTTGATTCCGACTTATTTGTACTACTTAACACAAGTAGAGTTGACAAAACTGTTGCTGAAGTACCTATCAAAACTGGATACCAATATTTACTTTGAACATAAAAAGATCTAGTTACGATCTGATTGATCGACCAAGGTAAGATAGCAAATGATACAACTGACATAATTGAACTTACACGTTGGACATCATTACTAGTAAACGCACCACGTTCGTAAACAATACTCACTACCTCATCGCTACCAAAGAAAAAAAACAAAACTATAGCTACATTTAGAAAAAATAAAATAGAGACTTGGCGACGGATTAATTCTCTAAGCTCTTCAAGCTTTTTGTTAACAAATAAGTTAGATAAAGTTGGAAAACTTGCGACACCTACAGCTTGGGCTAAAACTCCCACAGGTAAAATTGCTATTCTCCTAGCGTATCTAAAAGAGGCAATTGCTCCTATGCTAAGAAAAGATCCAAATATTCTGAATAATTGTTCATCCATGACTGCAATTGATTGACCAACAATCAAAGGAAGTGATACTTTAAAATATTGACTTAAAAAAATTGCTTTTGGTTTTATAAATTTATAACTCAGACCAACACTTCTTAATCCAATTAATTGAATTACTATATGACCCAAAAAGGAACCGATCAAACCACCTAGTGCAAATCCGTAAACTGTAGCTTCTGGAGTTGAAGAATAAATCCAGCCAAATAAGATAATTGACAAATTATAAATTACTGGAGCTATCGCAGCGTATTTAAATTCATTTTTAAAATACTGATATGCCATCATAATTGCACCCGAAAAGAAAAAAACTTGACTAAAAATAATTGGAGTAAAAACTTTAACAAAAAGGTCTTGGTTTACCACTCCAAAGATATCTGCTATTTCATATCTAAAAATAAAACCAAGAATAGAAATACTTAAAAATATAACCGTTAAGCCATTTAGCAGTGAAAGGAAATAACTATTTAGCTTATCGTCATCTTCTTTTTCAAACCTTGAGAGAAGAGGTATTAATGTTATTGCAAGATAGCCTCCGGCTGATAGATAAAATAAAAAATCAGGAATTACAAAAGCTAAATCCAAAGTATCTGATGCATTAGATATCCCAGTCCAATTTGCTAATAAAATTTCTCTAACAAACCCAAAAATTCTACTCATTAAATATGCTAAAGAAATTATTGATATTGGACCAATTAATTTTTTATAATTCTGCATGCTTTTCTTTCATAAGCTCAAGTAGTTCATAAGAAATATTTAACTTATTACTTTCATAACCAAATCCTATATTTATGTCAGGTTTATTGTCACCGTGATAATCAGAACCACCACTTTTTAATAAATTCATATTGTCTACAATCTCACTCAATTTCCTTGAAGTTGTTTTGGAGTAACTTGAATAATATGTCTCAACTCCATGAATGCCGAGATTTTTCAATGACCCTAATCGATCTACAAATACAGAGTCATACCAGTTTTTTGAAAAAGAGTAGTCTTTATTACTCATAAGTGTGTGAGGGTGTGCAAGAAAAACCAAACATTTAGATTCTTTCGCACAATCAATGACTTCCTCAATTGGGTTTTGGTGAATTCTAGAATCACCAACTTTACCATTTCCTAAGTATTCTTTAAATGCTTCATTTAGTGAAGCTACGTACCCCTTTGATTTCATCAAATTAGCAATATGAGGACGACCTGGTACTTTTGTTTCAAGATCATCCAATTCTTTTCTTTCAATTTCTACACCTACTTTTTTTAGTTTTTCCAATATTTCATAATTTCTATTTTTCTTTTCAATTCTAATTTTTGAAAGCAAGTCATATATAGGGGTATCTTTTTTTAAAAAATAAATAAGTAAATGAATTCCCGCAAATGGATTTTCTAACTCTAAGTCATACCAACTAACGCTCATTTCAACCCCTGGAATTATTTCAATTAAATTATTGTTTTCAACCTCTGACAAAAACTCGTGATCAGTTATTGATATAGCCTGTAGTTGTTGTTCTATTGCAATATTCAATATATCTTCAATTTTGTCAGTCCCGTCAGAATTAGATGAATGAATATGGAGATCAATGCTCATTAAATCTAGAATACTAGGTCTGTTAAATCTTTAATAAACTCATTAGAATGTTTCAGATGAATTTAATAGTACAAAAATTTGGTGGAACTAGTGTTGAAAATCCCGAAACACTAAAAATTGTTGCACAAAAAATAATTAATTGTAAATCAAAAGGAAACGAGGTTGTAGTAGTTGTTTCTGCTATGGGTTCAAGTACGGATGAGTTAATTGATCTAGCTAATGAACTATCCGATACACCCTCCCCCAGAGAAATGGATATGTTGTTGTCGGCAGGAGAGAGAATAACAATGTCACTACTAGCAATGCATTTAAATAATCTTGGTTACGAATCCTTTTCTTTAACAGGTTCACAAGCAGGAATAACTACAACGTCAAGACATGGAATGGCGGAGATCGAAAATATTTCTGGTGAAAGAGTTAAAGAGGGCATTAATGAAGGAAAGATAGTAATAGTTGCTGGTTTTCAAGGAGTAAACAAAGAGACTAAAGAGATTACAACACTTGGAAGAGGAGGATCTGATGCTACAGCAGTTGCATTAGCTGCAGCACTTGGTGCAGAAAAATGTGAGATTTATACAGATGTTGAGGGTGTATTTACAGCAGACCCAAGAATAGTTACAAAAGCCAAATTAATTGAAGAAATAACATACGATGAAATGTTGGAAATGGCTTCATCAGGAGCAAGGGTTTTAATGGCTAGGTCTGTAGAATTTGGTAGAAGGTATAATGTACCAATAATTGTAAAACCTACCTTTAGCGAAGGTTCAGGCACAATTGTAAAGGACAAAGTAATGGAACAAGCAATTGTAAGTGGAGTCACTCACAACGATAAAGAGATCAAATTTACACTATTTGGAGTTCCAGATCAGCCAGGCATTGCTGGAAAAGTTTTTGGACCTCTTTCAGAAAATGGTGTAATTGTAGATATGATTGTTCAAAACGTTTCAAAAGAATCAAAAAC
>CACOKA010000030.1 GCA_902627635.1 uncultured Candidatus Actinomarina sp. | reverse complement strand
CTTGGTAGGCCGAACAGTAATGACCCAAATTTCTCGCTTATTAAAATAGCTGATGCAATGTCAGAGTTACTAGATAACGAAAAGGTAATGTTTATTGATGCAATTCATGGCTCAAAAGTTGAGGAGGCAATAAATAATAAAAAATCAAAAATATTTCTTCTTGAGAACCTCAGATTTGATGAAGGAGAAATAAATAACAGTTTAGATTTCGCTGCCAATGTAACAAAGCCTTTTCAAACATATATTTTTGACGCATTTGGGGCAGCTCATAGAAAGCATGCATCAGTTGTAAGCTTTGGGGATTATCTTGACTCTTATCAAGGACCACTGATAGGCGAGGAATTAAAGGAATTAAACAAAATATTAAATACAAATGAATCTGGATATTCTGTTTTACTTGGAGGCGCAAAAATATCAGACAAGTTATCTTTAATTGAGAATTTACTTCCAAAAGTAGAAAAATTAATGATCGGTGGAGGAATGTGTTTTACATTTCTAAAAGCACTAGGTTATGAAATTGGCAATTCGATTTTTGAAGAATCGTTTGTTGCAAAAGCCAAATTTTTAATAGATTCAAAGTATGGTGAAAAAATAGTATTACCTACTGATTTTGGAGTTACTGAATCTATTGAAAGTAATATTCGATCAAATATAAAAGTTGAAGATTTCCAAGAAAACCATATTGGAGTAGATATTGGAAATGAAACTTTATCTGAATTTTCAAGTATATTAAATGCTTCAAAATATATTTTTTGGAATGGACCGATGGGAATTTTTGAAATTGATGAATACAGTACTGGCACGAAAGAAATTACAAAAGTTATATCAATGTCAAAAGCATATTCTTCCGTTGGAGGAGGAGACTCCGTGAGTGCTATCAACAAGTTTTCAGACAGAAAAAAGTTTAATCATATTTCTACTGGTGGCGGTGCCTCACTAGAATTTTTAGAAGGTAAAAAATTACCTGGAGTTAACATTTATAAACCACTTATAATTTGATAATGAAAAAAATTATTATTGGAAACTGGAAGCTTAATTTAGATCATTTAGAGGCTATACAGCTTTTTCAAAAATTAAATTATTCACTAGACAACGATATAGATAAAAAAATTGATATTGTTGTCGCTCCTTCATTTACTTCACTTAGGTCTATTCAGACAATAATTGAAGCAGATAAATTAAATTTATTTTTATCATCTCAAAATGTGTCGGAGTTTGTTGAGGGCCCATATACTGGAGAAGTTTCATCCGAACAGTTAATAAAATTAAAAGTTTCTTATTGTATTGTTGGTCATTCTGAAAGAAGGCAGCATTTTAAAGAAACAGATGAGTCAATTAATTTAAAGGTTCATAATCTGATAAACAAGAATATCACTCCAATAATTTGTTTTGGTGAAAGTATTGAACAAAGAAATAGTGGTAATTATTTGGATTACATAATCAACCAAGTTGATAGTGCTACAAAAGGACTTAGAAAAGATAAGGTTGATGAGATAGTTTTTGCTTATGAACCAATATGGGCAATTGGAACAGGGGAGACTGCATCATTACAAAATATTATTGAAGTAGTTTCTGAAGTCAAAAAATATATCGAGTCCAAGCCTTTTTATAATGAAGAAAAAATAAAATTCGTATACGGAGGTAGTGTCTCACCAAATAATTCGGAGGAGATTTTAAACTCTAATATTATTAATGGTGCTTTGGTAGGTGGAGCATCACTCGATGTAGATCAATTCGTTAAAATAATTGAATCAATTGAGTTATGAATTTAATTTTTGTTAGACATGGACAAAGTGTTTGGAATTTAGAGAATAAATTTACTGGGTGGGTTGATGTAGGATTATCAGATAATGGGATAACAGAAGCATCAAATGCTGGCGATTTGTTAATTAATGAAAAATTCATCCCAGATATTTGCTTTACGTCGTACCTAAAAAGATCTATAGATACTGCTGATATTTTGTTAAATAAATATGAAGACAATTTAAATGACAATTTTCAATCGATTAGAGATTGGAGGTTAAATGAGCGTCATTATGGATCTCTACAAGGCTTAGATAAATTAGAAACTGCAAAAAAATTTGGAGAAGATAAGGTTCTTCAATGGAGAAGAAGTTTTAATATTCAGCCACCACTAGCAAGCGAGAATTCAGAGTTTGATCCAAATAATGATGATTTATACAAGGGTATTGATATTGAATTACCTCTTGGAGAATCATTAGAGGATGTTGTATCAAGAGTTAAAAACACATTGGAAACAATCATTAACAAAGCAAAAAATAACAATGTTTTAGTCGTTGCACACGGTAATAGTATTAGAGCGATTTTAAAGATAGTTGAAGATATTTCAGATAAAGATATTGTTAATGTAAATATTCCAACTGGAATACCATTGGCATTTAATGTTCAAGATGATAAAGTATCTAAAATTGGTTATCTTGGTGAACAAGAACAAATTAAAAAATTACAAAAAGAAGTTGAACAACAATCTAGAATAACAAAGGGTTAATTTATGGATACAGTAACAGCAGTACTAATAGCAGTTCATATTGTCGTGTCGATAGCACTCATTGCTTTGGTCTTATTGAATAGTGGAAAAGGCGGCGGATTGTCTGATATGCTTGGTGGGCCTGGTGCGTCTGGGAATATTGGCCAAACTCTTGCAGAACGAAATTTAAGCAGAATAACAGCATTTGTAGCGTTCTTGTTTGCTGTTACAACATTATCTTTATTTTGGTTTTTAGATTGACACAAGCGCGGGTGGCGGAACTGGTAGACGCGCAGGATTAAGGATCCTGTGGGGTAAAACCCGTGGAGGTTCGAGTCCTCTTCCGCGCACATATTTATGAATAAGACTCAAGTTATTGGAATAATAAACGACCCCGAAGTCACGTTAGGGCATCTTGAAAAAAGAAACATAATTTTATTAAATGCTTGGGAGGTCAATTGGAGCGATCTCACGCCAGAATATAGTTATATCCTCTTAGGTGGTCACATGGGAGCTTACGATACTTCTGATTATCCTTATTTGGAAGATGAAAAGAAGTGGATTTCAAAAGCTGTAAATGATAATTTTAAAGTTTTAGGTATTTGTTTGGGAGCTCAACTAATTGCAGACGCACTTGATGGAAAAGCATACCTTTCAGACAATATTGAATTTGGATTTAAAAAATTAGAGTTCTTGGATACAAACGTTATTTTTGAAGATTTCAAGAATATTGAAGTTTTTACATGGCATAGAGATACATTCAAACTTCCTTCAAATGCGAAATTAATTGCTAAAACATCATTCCCGCAAATATATTCAATAAAGAAAACTTTCGGGATGCAATTTCATCCTGAGATAAACGAAAATTTATTCGAAAAATGGTACGTAGGTGAAAAAACTAAAAAAGAACTTGAAAATTTTGATATTGATAAAGAATTTAAAAGAATTAAAACAAACGAGTCGGAAATTTCAGTTTCTGTAAATTCTTTTTTTGATAAATGGATAGCTAGTTAAATGACTTTTTTAATATAAGTTGTACATAATTATTTAATTCTTCAAAACGCTCATCTATTGAATTATGTGAAAGAAGTTTATTTCTCATTTCTATTGACATTGGTACTTTAGTACATAAATTCCAAAGACTAATAATTCTACTCTCAGTATCTATATCAAAATCAGGTAATTGCATATCTAAACCTTGCTCAATCAACATACTTATTACTTTTTTTATGTCTGACTGTAGTTGTAGTAATTCTTCTATAGATGGAGGTAGGCCAATATCTATGATTTCATTTACAAAACAAGTCGGATATTCCTTTTGAAGGTCTATATCAGATACTTTATGAATATTGATACATTGCACTATTACAAGCTGTTCAGCATTTGAAATGTCTTGATGTTCAACAATTTCAACTTCAGAAACTATCTGTCCAATGGATTCTAAATTACCACCAACACAAAAAGTTGTTTGATTTTTTATTGAATCAGCTATCAATAGCAGATATCTTGGTTCAAAAACTCTTAATGCAGATATTTCAGTAGGAAAATAATTAATACCAGCTCCAAAAAATGGGAATTCAACTATCATAATTTCTGGTATTTAGGATAAGGGATATTTAAAGATAATGAGAATTGAAGACGAGATTAAATTAACTTTTGATGATGTACTTATTAGGCCAAAAAGAAGTACATTAGTTTCAAGATCAGAAGTTATTTTGGAGAGAGATTTTAAATTTAAACATACTGATGTGACTTGGACAGGTGTTCCAATTTTCTCTGCAAATATGGATACAACAGGTACATTTGAAACAGCAATAACTTTACAAAAACATAAAATGTTAACAGCTATCCACAAATTCTATTCTTTAGAAGAATGGGAAACCAATATCGAAAAATTAGATCCAGAATTTATTTCCGTAACAGTCGGTCAATCA
>CACOKA010000029.1 GCA_902627635.1 uncultured Candidatus Actinomarina sp. | reverse complement strand
TAACCGGAAATAACTTGCTTAAGGTAACGGAAATATTTAGAAACTATGGAGTAAATAGCGAATTAAGAAATTTTTGGCCACTTATATATGTTGATGACACTTTGTATTGGATAGTTGGATTAAGAAAATCAGATGAAGCAATTAAAAATGAAAAAAAATATAAATCAAATATACTTGTTGCCTCTATAGAAAAGGGTTCATTTGAAGATTAGTAAAAAATTAATATCTGAGTCAGAAATACAAAGCAAAATCAATGAAATTGGTGATCAGATTAACGATGATTATGAAGGCCAAGATTTACTAATTATTGGTATTTTAAAAGGTGCATTTATCACAATAAGTGATCTAGCAAAAAGGCTTAAAGTAGATGTTTCATTTGATTTTATGAGTGTGTCTTCCTACGAAGGCACAGAAACATCTGGTCAAGTTAAAATCGAAAAAGATTTAGATATAGACATAAGTGGAAAGAACATTTTAATTGTTGAGGATATTTTTGATACGGGTCTCACCCTTTCGTATTTGAAAAAAATATTAGATTCAAGAAATCCAAAAAGTCTAGAGTTTATGTGTATGTTTATTAAAGATACTGACAAAACAACTTCACTAGATATTAAATATCATGGGTTTAAGATAGGACCAGAATTTGTAGTTGGTTACGGTTTAGATTTTGAAGGAAAATATAGAGAACTACCTTATCTTGCTGTTTTATCCTAACTTTGACTATTTATTTAACCTCACTTCTATTAAATTTAAAATGTGGAAGAAAGTAAACAAGAACAAAATAAAAAAAGAAATAGATCTCTATTTATATATGTTTCATTAGGATTATTGATCTTCTTTGGCGTTCAAAGATATAATCAAACAATAAATGCTCCTGAAAATTCAACTTTTTCAGAGTTTCAAACTCAAATAAACCAAGGATTAGTTATAGAAGCAACGATAAAAGAACAATCAAACACAGTTGAATACAAACTGGCAAATGATGATTCACTTTTTCAAACAGACTACCCAGAAGGTTTCGAAGGAGAAATATTTAAATTATTGATTGATCAAAACATTGTTTTAAATACAGACACTGAACCTGCAGGTATGCAGGACTATTTCATAGCATTTCTTCCTTGGATATTTTTAGCTGGATTTATGTTTTTTATGTTTTCTCAGGTTCGCTCAAATGGAAATCAAATTATGCAATTTGGTAAGTCAAAAGCAAAAGAATTAGATGAAGAATCTCCAAAAGTAACATTTAAGGATGTTGCAGGAGCAGAGGAAGCAAAAGAAGAGCTTGAGGAAATTAAAGAATTTTTAAAATCTCCAGAAAAATTTAACAAGCTTGGAGCAAAAATTCCAAAAGGCGTTCTACTTGTTGGGCCACCGGGAACTGGAAAAACTTTATTGGCAAAAGCAGTAGCTGGAGAGTCCAACGTACCTTTTTTCAGTATTTCAGGTTCTGATTTTGTAGAAATGTTTGTTGGTGTTGGAGCAAGCAGAGTAAGAGATTTATTCAAAAAAGCCAAGGAGTCTTCCCCAGCAATAATTTTTATAGATGAGATAGATGCAGTAGGTAGAATGAGAGGCGCCGGTCTGGGTGGTGGTCATGATGAACGAGAACAAACATTAAATCAACTTCTTGTAGAAATGGATGGTTTTGAAGCAAACCAGGGTGTAATTTTGATGGCAGCAACAAATAGACCAGATGTATTGGACCCCGCATTGCTTAGGCCTGGTAGATTTGATCGACAAGTAATTGTAGATAGACCCGATCTAAAAGGAAGAACACAGATTCTCAAAGTTCATGCGGCTGACAAACCTATTGCGAAAAATGTAAATTTAGAGACTATTGCTAAGCAAACTCCTGGATTTACAGGAGCAGATTTAGCAAACTTATTAAATGAAGCTGCTCTACTTGCAGCTCGGAAAAGCAAAAAAACAATCTCAAACTCAGACATAGAAAACTCAATTGACAGAGTCCTAGCTGGACCAGAAAAGAAAAGTCAGATTTTGACTGAAGAAGAAAAACTAATCATTGCTTATCATGAAACTGGTCATGCTCTTGTAGGATGGGCCCTTCCAAATGCTGATCCAATCCATAAGGTTACAATTATTCCAAGAGGACGCGCTCTTGGATATACACAAGCCCTCCCTGACAGTGAAAAGTATTTAACTTCAAAAGCTGAACTTAAAGACCGATTGGCAATGTTGATGGGTGGAAGAGTTGCTGAAGAGCTAATTTTTGCTGACCCAACAACTGGAGCTTCAAATGATATTGAGAAAGCAACAGAAATTGCAAGAAGAATGGTTATGGAATTTGGAATGAGTGAAAAGCTTGGACCTATGCTTTATGGAAAAGGAACAAATGAAGTATTCCTTGGTCGCGACTATGGAAGGCAACAAGATTATTCTGACGAGGTAGCCTCATCAATTGATGAAGAGGTTAAGAGCCTTTTGAGTGACGCACATATAATCGCAGGAAAGATACTTGGAAAGTTTAAAAAGCAAATGGAAGATATGGTAAAAGTATTAATGGAAAAAGAAACAATTGACAGAGAAGAAGTTGCAAGAATATTTAACAAAATAAAAAAAGTAAACATCACGGGCTCTGGCAAAAATCTAAAACTAGCATGACTAAAAAAACTAGTAATTTCAACATTGAGCTTGAGAGTTCCCTTTCAGAATTTATTTCTCAGATTTCAGGCAAAACTGAAGAATCAGCAAAATTGATTGCTTCAAAATTTTTAAATCAGATTGAAGGTAAATTAAATTTTGAGAAGAAAGCAATAGAATCAATTTTTTCTGAACTTACTGATGTGGAACACAATCAACCAATTTATGTAAATGAGATTCCGTTTATTTCATTTTGTGAGCATCATATGTTTCCTTTTTTTGGACACGTAAGTATTGCTGTTTTACCAAAGAAAGACATAATCGGAATATCTAAATTTAGTGATTTAGTAAATAATTTATCAAGTAATTTAACTCTTCAGGAAAAATTTACTGAGGAAATCTCAAAATTAATTTATTCTAATTTGGACTGTGAAGGAGTACACGTAAAGATTAAAGCTAAACATCTATGTTCAGATCTATTAAGTCCAGAAAATGCAATTGGAGATATTACAACAACTTTCTCAATAGGAATTTATGAATTGGATTCTTCATTGAGAGCCGAAGCCTCGTTAAACATGAGTTAAAGTGTTTGATTGGATAAACTTTTTAAAATTAATCGAAAAAAAAACCCTTGGAATAATTAATGTCACAAACGACTCTTTTAGCGGAGATGGGATATTGCATTCCAAAAACTTGCTTGATCAGAAGTTTGACTTCGCCTTAAAAAATAACATAAACTTTTTAGATGTTGGATGCATGTCTACAAAACCAGATTTTAAAATTTTAAGTTCGGACGAAGAGCTGAGTAGACTTAATTTTTTCGTAGAGAATATGTCTGATAAATTTTATTATTCGATAGACACATTAAACTCATCGGTCGCTGAAAGAGCATTAGATTCAGGATTTTTAATTATTAACGATGTATCGGGGTTTATAGACAATAAAATGATCGATCTTGCAATTGAAAGAGAATGTGGAATTATTGTTATGCACAGAAACCCTGGTTCAGAAAATATTCATGAAAAAGCGGATTATGACGATGTTGTAGATCAAGTCAATACTCACTTGATTATACAAACTGAAAACTTAATAGAAAACGGTGTCAACAGATCCCAAATAGCAGTAGATCCGGGATTAGGATTTGGAAAAAAAATGGATGATTCTAAAGAATTATTTTTCAATCTTAATAATTTAATTAATACCTATCCAATAGTTGTTGGTTATTCAAGAAAAAAATTCACTGATCAATTGAATATGACAAATAATCAAATGATAAATCATTGTTTGGATTCCGGAGTTGATCTCTTAAGATTGCACTTAGATAATTAGATAATTTGTTTAACGTATTATGTTAGGCTATTTTAAAAGGAGTTTATGGCTGGACTTAAACCAAACGATTTTTTTTGGATAATTGAGGGAAAACTAGCAGTTTCTGAATGTATTGGTGGTGGTGGACTGACTGCAAGGAAAATTAGAAGAGAAGAAGAGATTCAGTGGCTTAAAAGCCAAGGTATAAATTCTATTTTTTCCCTTCTTGATTCAGACTTCAATTTAAAAAACTATCAAGAGGTAGGTTTTAGAACATATCACTTCCCTCTTGGAGAAAATGTATCTGTTGAGTCAGTCGATGTTATTTTTGAAGCAATCAAAGAAGCTTTGTCAGACAAGGAAAGAAAACTTTTAATTCACAGAGAATATCTAGATGAAGAAGTTCCAGGAATTCTTGCAGGATACCTGATTTATTCAAAATTACTTGATGATCCAATTTTTGCTAGAACAATCCTTGAAAGAATTCTCGGAAAACCACTTTCACCAAAGGCCATAGCCCTGATTCCAACTTTATAATATGCCCCTTACAATT
>CACOKA010000028.1 GCA_902627635.1 uncultured Candidatus Actinomarina sp. | reverse complement strand
CTTTACCAAGCAAAAATAGGCCTTCTAAAATTTCCAAAGATATTTGATCTATAAATGCTTTTGAAGCATCGTTTTGATACAACTCGTGCATATATTCATATTTTTCTGATAGTCCATAATAAGCAAGACACAAATGAAGGCCATTTAACATCCATAGCTTTTTTTTAAATTCATAATCATATTCACCTTGCTTTATAACATCTGATAGTTTCAAAGGTAGTGGACCCTCTTTATCAAATACAATTGAACCGTATTCTTCAACGTAAACATCCAAACTATCTTTTGATTGTAAAGGAACAATTTTATCGATGACCACATCAAGGAAAGTAATATTTTTGTTATTAATATCTAATTCATTTTTTGCAGTGGTAGAAGCTCTATATTTATTTTCAAATGCAACAAAATTTATACTTTTAAGGAGATCTAAATTAGATATCAAGTCTAAGACACTATTTACATACTGTGGTCCAACCGATGTAGATACAAAATCACATTTGCTAATTAATGATTGAATTTTGCTGGAGTCTGATAGATTCAGTGCTTTTATATTTGAGACCCTGGTACTTTCTTTACTAGATCCAATAAAATTTATACTATATTTTTCCTCTTTGTTTAATTTATTTACTAGATCAGAATCTATATCAACTAGAACTACTTCGTAGCCATTTTCCTGAAGTATTGGTGTTATGAAGCCTCTTCCTATGTTGCCAGCACCAAAATGTAATGCAGTTTTAGGCATTATTCACTGCTAAGTATCGAAAATAGCTCATCTACTGAATTTGTTCTCCAAAGTTTTTGTGCATCTTCTTCTGATTCAAGGGCATCACTTAGTGACGCTAGTACATTCATATGTTCATCACTATTTGCTGCAATTGCTATGACTATGTAAACTTTTTCATCATACCAATCTAGTCCGTTAGGTATTTGTAATACACTAATACCGGTGTTTTTGATATGTTTAAACCCATCTGACATTCCATGAGGTATTGCAACCCCTGCTCCTGGAAGATAAGTTGTATATGGATGTTCTAAGACTTTTTCTTTCATTGAGTCGATATATTCCTGTTCAATATACCCATTATCTAATAACAATCTTCCAGCTACTTCAATACTTTCATTTAGATCATTAAAATTTTGATCTACCAATATAGATTCTTTAATTAATACTGGTTTAGATGTCATGTAGAAGTTATAGTATTTCCTTCTGCCAAATCTTTAATTAATTTATTCAAAGATGGATCATTCATAAACATTATGTATTGAATTAATACTGCATTTTCAGGTGCAGACTGTTTAGCAACTCCAGCCAATCCTTGATGTGTCACAACAATATCTGCATCGCTTGGTATTTGCGTAGCTGGAGAGTGAACGATTTCAACTTCTAAACCAGCTTTCTTTGCTTTCTTAATAAGACTGTTCTTTACCATTAAACTTGATCCGGCTCCTGCTTCACAGGCTAAACATATTTTCTTTACATCTGAGGCTTCGATTGAACTCATAGTATTCCTTTCAAAAAAAATTGGCTTGAGAGTTTCCTCCCAAGCCAATTATAACTAATTTTTTTTAGTTCTTATACATCAACTCCTGGAATTGAAGTATCGATAGCTTCGTCGACTCCAGCGTCTGTTTCTTGAATTGGTCGAACTCTCAATAAGATCGTTCCGACTACTGCAGCTGCAACAGCTCCAATAGCAACACCAATCAAAACATTCGCACCACCACTTCTAGGTAACATTGCTAAGTATGCAAAGATACTACCCGGTGATGGAGGTCCAACAAGACCAGCGTCTGTGGCTACCCACCATAGATCGGCAGAAATTCCACCAGCCCACATTGCAACGATCATAATTGGATGACCTAATACATATGGGAAGTAAATTTCATGAATTCCACCGAAGAAATGAATAATTATAGAACCCGGTGCTGATTGTTTCCACATTCCAGTTCCTGCAATGTAGTATGCAATAAGCAATCCTAGACCCGGTCCAGGATTTGATTCAAGCATGTAATATATTGACTTTCCTTCTTCTGCAGCTTGTGCAGCTCCAAGAGGTGTCAACACACCATGGTTCACAGCATTGTTTAAGAACAACACTTTCGCAACTTCAATAGGTATGTCAGCTAAAGGAACTAAACCAGCATCAACGATACTAGCAGCAAAGTTTCCTAAGCCGTCTGCAACTGCTTGGAGAATGTTTGCAAGAAATGAATAAACAAATACTGCAAGTCCCCAACCAAGGATACCTGATGAGAAGTTGTCATATAACATCTCAAAACCTTCCGGTACATTATCACGGAGTCTTGCATCAAGTTCTTTAAGAACTTTTGCTGCTCCAGGTCCAACTAACATAGCACCCAAGAATTGTGGACTGTCTGTTCCGACAATAGCTGCCATTGTGACAACTGCGCCGATAACTCCACCTCTGTGGCCATATATCATTTTTCCACCGGTATAACCGATTAATAATGGGAGAAGGTTTACAATCATTGGTCCGACCATTGAGCTCAAATCTTCATTTGGTGCCCAGCCAGGTCCAATGTACAGGGATGTGATTAATCCCCAAGCGATGAAGGCACCAATGTTAGGAATAACCATTCCTGACGCAGCACCACCAACGCGTTGTATGAATTCTTTCATATTTTTTCAATCCCCCTTTAGATTGATCAATCTGTCACTCTTTGTAACAAATATGCGATATTGGTAATATCACATAAACTAATTATAAAAAATAAAACTTTGCCTTTCATACGTCTTCAAAAATTTTTTATTTATAAGTTGTAACTTTGAATTAAGTTGGCAGTCATTTAAACCTAATTTTCGCTTATAATTCAATAAAATAGGAGGTTTAAATGGATGTTGAATCAACAATGTTGCCGTTAAAAACGAAAATGCCAAGTTTTAATTTACTAGGTATTGACGGTGAAACATATACAAATGAAATATTCGATGGAAAAAAAGGTTCTCTTGTGATGTTTATATGTAATCATTGTCCTTTTGTTAAGCACGTTAATGAAGAGATAGTAAATTTAAGCAATGAAATAATGAGGAACGATATCGGTGTAATAGGAATTAATTCAAATGACAGTACTCAAGAAAAATATGCAGAAGATAGCATTGATAAAATGAGAGAGTATGCAGATAACTTAGGATACAATTTTCCCTATGTCGTTGATCAAGATCAATCTGTTGCAAAAAATTTTACGGCGCAATGTACACCTGATTTTTTTCTTTTTGACAGTGATCAAAATCTTGTTTACAGAGGTCAACTTGATGGCTCTAGGCCTGGCAATGATGTCCCAACTAATGGAGAAAGCCTAAGGAGTGCTATTCAAGCCTTGTTAAATAATGAAGATCCAATCTCTGACCAACTTCCAAGTATGGGGTGTAACATTAAATGGAGAGTGGGAGAAGAGCCGGATTATTTCTTGAATGTAAAAGGTTAATCTAAATCTTGAATCTGAATAAAAAGTCTTCTTGGACGGGCACAATCTAACTCAACAAAGAAGAGACGTTGCCATCTTCCTAAAATAATTTCAGAATCTACAACAGGTAAAGAGACAGAGGTTGATCCAATGATAGAACCTCTTACGTGGGATCTTCCATTAACATTTTCATCTTCTTGCATGTTTTCTGTTCTTAAATCCCAATCATCATGCTCATAGTATGATTCTGAAGGTATGAGTTCTTCTAGTTTTCTTTTAAAGTCATTGATATACCCTGTTTCGGATTCATTAATAATTATTGCTGTAGTTGTATGTGGGGTTGATATAGTTACTGAACCATGTGCGATATTTGAAGCTGAGATTAAGTTTTGAATATTTTCAGTAAAATCACAGAACTGATTTGTTTCCTCTGTATCAAAATGTAAAACGTAAGTTGCAGATTTGTTTGATGTTGATTTGTGCAGTTCTACCAAATCAGATTTGACAACATCTGCACCAATTCTTTGATTAGGTTTTTTCATAGTAAACTCAAATTTTATAATAACAATTTGATAATTTATTCAATGTTTATTCATTTATTTTGTGATAACCAATACTTATAAAGTTTATTGTCAATTATGTCAATATTCTCAATTTCAATTGGTTCACCTTTTTTAACTTCAAAGTTCAAGATATTGTTCTCGGCTATACCTAGTGGAGCAAGATTTTTCGAATTTTCTACTTTCATGGCCTTTCCATATATATTTTCTCCCCCGATTGAACCAAGATTTGTACCAGCTTTTAGATCTT
Source organism: uncultured Candidatus Actinomarina sp. (assembly GCA_902627635.1). Taxonomy (GTDB): domain Bacteria; phylum Actinomycetota; class Acidimicrobiia; order Actinomarinales; family Actinomarinaceae; genus Actinomarina. Next base: position 838 of record CACOKA010000028.1, on the reverse strand, counting down.
TTTTTGCATATGCAACTACTTCAACGTTCCATTTTTTTGCACTTAGTTGGGTTTCTTTCTCAACCATTAACTTCATGATTGTTCGTGGAATCTCTAAGCTAGTTAAATGATAAGGTCTATACAAAGTCCAGTATGGACCTTTTCCCATTTTTAAATACTCCATTTCATAATTTACATAATCATCTTCTGAATAAACTATTGCAAAAACACCTGGTGCTACCCCAAACGCAAAATCAACAACATTTGTATTTTCTAGTATCCCTCCAGATGTTTTTGGAATAAAAATAGAATTTAGTTGATCATAGGTAGAGTTAGGTCCGTGCATTCCATCAACATCAATGTCAAAATCAAGATAATTTGCTAAAGCTGCCATCTCAATCATTGTTTTACTACCATCAACAAAGCTTGTAAGCATATAGGGGTTCATTTTCTTTTCTTTAGCTTCTTTTTCAAGATCAGTTGGAGTTTTAAAGACATCAAAAGGATTATTCTTACCTTTACCAATTGCAATTACATCGAGGGAAATTTCCCTTGCAAAATTAAATAACTCAACTGCTGCAACTGGTTCATCTCCATCTCCAACAGTCACAATGGTATTATTTTTCTCTGCCTCTCTATTTAAAGCTAGACCTATCGTTGCTTCTGTCTCAACATTTAATAAAATCAAATTAATTTTTCTATTTAAAACCTTAAATGCAACTTCAGCTCCTGAGGAGGGTGTTCCTGTTGCTTCTATGACTATATCTAAATCCTGATCATCAAGTGAATCTAAATTAGTTGAAACTTTAATATCATTATTCTGGTTGTATTTGCTTCGAGCCATATCTAATTTGTCTTC
>CACOKA010000027.1 GCA_902627635.1 uncultured Candidatus Actinomarina sp. | reverse complement strand
GTCGAAAGTTTATCTGCATATGCACGTCAATTTCTTGGCCAAATGGAAAAACCAAATGTTGAACAGATTGAAGGATTATCTCCAGCAATAGCAATTGATCAAAAAACGTCATCAAGAAGTCCTAGATCAACAGTTGGAACTGTGACTGAAATCCATGACTATTTAAGGCTTTTGTGGGCAAGAATAGGGATTAGTTATTGTCCAAATTGTGGATCAAAAATTGAAAAACAATCAACTGATTTTATTGTAAATCAAATTTTAGAGATTGGTGAAGACATTAATGTAGAGATACTTGCACCAGTTGTGAAATCACGAAAAGGTGAATTCGAAACATTATTTAAAGATCTTCTAAAACAAGGATTTAGTAGAGCCTATGTTGATGGGGAACTTATAAGACTAGATGAAGCTAAACGACTAGATAGATATTTTAATCACAACATCTCAGTTGTTGTTGATAGAGTAAAAATAAAAAAAACAGGTGGTAGGAGATTACCACAATCTGTGGAAGCAGCAATAAATTTAACAAATGGTTTGATAGATGTAAAAATCGATCAAGAAATTAAAAACTTTAGTCAAAATCTTGGCTGTAAAGAATGCGGAACTTCTTATGGAAAGCTTGAACCCAGAGATTTTTCATTCAACTCACCATTTGGTGCATGTGAGTCATGCAATGGGATTGGAATAAATTATGAAATAGATGAAAACTTACTTATTAAGGATTCTGAGCAAACAATTGATAACAATGTTTTTCCTGAAATGTCCAAGAGAAAATATTTCCGTGCTCAAATATATGGTGTTTGCGAATATTTCGATATACCTAGAAATATTCCATACAAAGACTTATCTGATAATGATAAATACATACTGCTATTTGGATCAGATGGTATAAAAACTCCAATAAGATACACAAACAGGTTTGGAAATTCCAGAACATGGGAGAGAGCTTTTCCAGGAGTAATCCCATTGTTTAAAAAGATATACGAAGAAACAGACTCAGATCATAGAAGAGAATACTATATGCAATTTATGAGAGAATTGCCATGTAGTGATTGTGAAGGTGAACGATTAAATTCTCGGTCAAGAAATGTAAAAGTAAAGTCACTTACACTTGGAGAGTTTAATAAATTATCAATTCAAAAAGCCAGCCAAATAATTCAAAATCTAAAACTCACAGGAAACGAAAAAGAAATTGCTGAGACAATACTAAGAGAAATAAATGAAAGATTACTTTTCCTCAATGAGGTTGGACTGAGTTATTTACAGTTAAACAGAGGTGCCGCAACTTTATCTGGTGGTGAGGCACAAAGAATAAGATTAGCTACTCAAATAGGATCAGGTTTGACGGGGGTGCTTTATGTTTTAGATGAGCCATCTATTGGTCTTCACCAGTCTGATAATAAAAAATTAATAGAAACTTTACTTAGGTTAAAGAATTTAGGAAATACAGTTCTTGTTGTTGAGCATGATGAAGAAACAATGAGAAGTTCAGACTTTATAATTGACATCGGTTGGGGAGCAGGTGAAGAAGGTGGAAACATAGTTGCCACAGGTGATTGTGAATCAATATCAAAAAATAAAAAATCTATTACTGGTCAATACTTATCAGGAAAACAGACTGTTCCATATCCCAAAAATAGAAGAAAAGGTAACAATGAAAAAATTGTTGTACGTGGAGCTAAAGAAAATAACTTAAAGAATTTGACAGCTGAATTTCCATTGGGAAAATTCATTTCGGTTACAGGTGTATCAGGGAGCGGAAAATCTACTCTAGTTTCAGAAATTTTATCAAAAGCAATTCAAAATGAATTTAATCGTAAAAATTGGAATCCTCCGGGTATCCATAAAAGCATTAGTGGTTTAAATTATATTGACAAATTAATTGAAATCGATCAATCTCCAATTGGTAGAACACCAAGATCAAATCCAGCTACCTATTCAGGAGTTTTTGACATGATTCGTTCTTTATATTCTCAAACTGAAGAAGCAAAGATTAGAGGATATAAACCTGGCAGGTTCTCATTTAATGTACCCGGCGGAAGGTGCGAGCTGTGTAAGGGAGATGGGACAATTAAAGTTGAGATGTATTTTTTACCTGATGTTTATGTAATGTGTGAAGATTGTAATGGCTCAAGATATAACAATGAAACTTTAAATATTCGTTGGAAAGGCAATACTATTGCTGATATATTAAATTCAACTGTTGAAAATTCACTTAAAATCTTTGAAAACCAACCTCAAATTTCAAGAATTATTAAAACATTAGATGACGTTGGGTTGTCATATATTACATTAGGACAATCAGCTACAACTTTGTCTGGTGGCGAAGCACAGAGAGTAAAGCTTGCAAAAGAATTAAGTAAAAGATCAACTGGAAGAACAATGTATATCTTAGATGAGCCTACAACAGGGTTACATTTTGCTGATGTTCAAAAGCTTTTAGAGGTTTTACATATGCTTGTTGACAAAGGTAATACAGTATTAGTCATTGAACACAATCTAGATGTAATTAAAAACTCTGATTGGGTAATTGATTTAGGTCCTGAGGGAGGAGAAAATGGTGGAAAAATTGTCTCAGAAGGTACACCTGAAAGTATTGCTACTGATAAGACCTCATTAACAGGGTATCATTTAAATTCAGTTTTATAATGCAGAAAATAGATATCAAAGAAATACCGACGAGTCCAGGTATATATATTTTCAAAGATGAGTATGAAGAGCCTTTGTATGTTGGAAAAGCCAAAAATCTAAGAAAAAGAGTTCCATCATACTTTAGAGAAAAATCTTCTTGGAAAATAAAAAGACTTGTCGCAGAATCAAAAGACTTAAGCTTTGTTGTGTCTAAAAATGAGGCAGATGCATTACTTGCGGAGTATTCTTTTATTCAAGAATATAAACCAAAGTACAATGTACAGTTCAAAGATGACAAATCATATCCATATGTAACGTTATCCAATGAAGAATGGCCTAGAGCATATATATCAAGAAGAATAAGTCAAAGAAATAAAAACTTCGGACCATTTCCTTTTATCGGCTCAGCTAGGCGTTCACTAGATCATTTAATTAATATATTTCCTGTAAGGACTTGTTCTAAAAATGTCTTTGAAAGACATCAAAAACTAGATAAAGCTTGCTTACTCTATGACATCAAAAAATGTGCGGGACCATGTATTGGTGCTATAAGCGAAACAGAATATAGAGAATTAACATCCAATTTAGAAAATTTTTATTCTGGTAAGTCAGATCAATATATTGATGAAAAAGTAAATGAAATGATGACTTTTTCAAAAAATCAAGAATATGAAAAAGCACAACAAGCCAAAAATATTATATCCCATCTTGAGAACGCAAGAACTACACAAACACTCATGGTTGCTGATAAAAAATCTGTCGATGTAGTGGGAATAGACATAAGCAATTTTGACGTTGTGATTTCATGCCTATTGATTAGAAATGGGAGAATAATTGGTGAGGTTAAAAAAACACTTGAACCAATTGATACTGAGCAGTACGAGGAATATCTTCCACAAATTATTCTTTCAATTTTCTCAGAAAACCAACCATCAGATGAAATATTGGTAAGTCATAATTTTCCTTTTGTGGAAACAGTACAAAAAAGTCTATCAGAAAAATGGGATAAAAGTATATTGCTAAAAACCCCGGTCAAGGGATGGAAAAAAGATCTTCTTGAAACTGCAATTTTAGACGCAAAAGAAATTAGAAGAGTTGTAAATTTTAGAAGAAGAACAGATCTTGAATTTAGATCTCAATCTTTAGAGCAATTAAGAAATAATCTAGATCTTAAACAGATTCCTTTTCGTATTGAAGCTTTCGACATCTCAAATTTAGGTGCCGAATACAGAGCTGGCTCAATGGTTGTAATGGATGATGGAATTTGTAAACCTTCTATGTATCGAAAATTCCATATAAAATCATTTACAGGTCAGGATGATTTTAAATCAATGGAGGAAGTTCTGTTTAGAAGATTAAAGAGACTAATAAAACCTGATGAAAAAGATAAAAGTTTTAAACGTAAACCTGATTTAATTCTAATTGATGGAGGTAAAGGCCAATTATCCTCTGCAAAAAGTGTAATTGATCATTTTGAGCTAGATATTGAAGTAATCGGTTTAGCTAAAAAGTTTGAGGAAGTTTTTAAACCTAATCGTAAAGACCCATTTATTCTTGATAAAAGTTCTGAATCAATGTTTTTATTACAAAATATAAGAGATGAAGCACATAGATTTGCGATTACCGAAAATAGAAGGTTAAGAATAAAAAATTTTGATGACCAAACATTATTGAGCATTAATGGCGTTGGTGTTAAATCATCAGATATCTTATTAAAAAGGTTTAAGGACGTCTCTAGGCTCTCAAAAGCCACATATGAGGAGCTCAGAGAAGTAGTGTCAGAGAGTATAGCCAGGAAAGTATATTCATATTTCAATGGTGATTTTTAGATTAATTTATACCAAACAATAATAAATTTTTCCATGTAAACAGATGACAATTAGAATATCATTAGATTAATTATGGTATCAAAACGTCCTGAAGTATTATTACTAGTTGGAATGTCGGGAGCTGGTCGCTCCGCAAGTGCTAATGTTTTTGAAGATCTTGGTTATTACGTAATTGAAAATTTACCAACAAATTTAATTCAATCAGTTGTTGAGTCAAATGATGTGGCTGAAACAAACAAGCAATTAGTTTTAACTGTGGATGCTAAGGAGAGCTCATCACAAAGTGAGCTAACAAAAAGTCTTGATAGACTTAGTCAGTCTGGTGTGTTAACCAGGGTAATTTTTTTAGATGCCGACAATGACACGCTTATTGAGAGATATGAAGAAAATAGACGTCCTCATCCAATGGCAAAAGACTCATTAGAACAATCTGTTAAAAATGAAAGAGAATTGCTGAAGCCTATAAGAGAATTAGCTGACTTGGTTATTGATACATCTGATATGAATGTTCATGATTTAAGAAAAAGAATTATTGAAGGATTTCAAGGTACCGCCAGTAGTCAAGATTTAAAAATTTCTGTTACATCATTTGGATTTAAAAATGGTTCTCCGAGGGACGCCGACTTGGTATTAGATGTTAGATTTCTTCCTAATCCACACTGGAGAGACGAGTTAAGAGATTCAACAGGACAAGCCCCTATGGTTAGAAATTATGTTTTATCTTTTGAAGATGCACAAACTTTTCTTGATAAAACCAAAGATATGATTGATTTCCTTCTGCCACGTTTTACATCTGAAGGGAAGTCATATGTTGGTATTGCAATAGGCTGTACTGGTGGAAAACATAGAAGTGTAGTTATGACTGAAGAAATTGGCAAATGGTTAAAAAGTGATGGTAAGGACGCAGTGATTATTCATAGAGATATGAAAGAATCATAATTGTTTAATTTAGATTACATTATTATCTTCAAACAATGAACAAGCCAAGTAAGCATAA
>CACOKA010000026.1 GCA_902627635.1 uncultured Candidatus Actinomarina sp. | reverse complement strand
ATACTTTCTATGATTGCAGTAGCTTGTGCTACAGAAGATGCAGTTGAGGAAGTAGCAGTTGAAGAAGAACACGATCACTCAGATGAATCTACACTAGATGAAGTAATCGAAAGAGGATTTCTTAAGTGTGGAATCAGTACTGGTGCTACCGGATTCAGTGAGCAAGCTGATGACGGATCCTTCGGTGGATTTGATGTTGATTTCTGTTATGCAGTGGCAGCTGCTGTTTTCGGCGATTACAGTAAAGTCGAATTCAAGCAACTTACATCTGCTGAAAGATTCACATCTCTAGCAGCTGGTGAGGTCGATGTTCTATTTAGAAACACAACTTGGACTCAAAGCCGTGATACAGAGTTAGGTAATGACTTCGGTCCTACAACCTACTTTGACGGTCAGCAATTACTAGGTAGAAAAGCAGACGGTATTACCGAAAGCTCTACACTAGCTGATATTGACGGACTTAGAGTATGTACTAACGCAGGAACTACAACCGAAAAGAATATTACTGAAGGTGCAGGACTTGCTGGTGCAACAATCGAACTTGTTACAGTTGAAGCTTTCGCAGAAGCTGTTGACAAATTCATTGCAGGTGAATGTGATATTATCACAACTGATGGTTCAGCACTTGTTGGTAGAAGAGCAGTTAATGATGCTCTTAATGACTGGGTAATTTTCCCAACATCACCAATTTCAAAAGAGCCATTAGGACCAACATATAGATCAAATGACAGCACCTGGGCAGACGTAGTCAACTGGACAGTTTACGCAACAATCATCGCAGATGAGTATGGCGTAACTAGTGCAAACGTTGACTCTGTTGATACAGATGCACTTCCAGAACTTGGAAGATTATTTGGTGCAAATGATGGTGAGCTTCAAACAAAGATGGGTCTTGATGCAAAAGCATTCTATAACGTTATCAAGCAAGTTGGTAACTATGACCAAATCTACTCAAGAAACCTAAATCCATTAGGTCTCTTCAGAGAAGGTGGAGCTAACGATCGTTGGACAAACGGTGGGTTAATTTACGCACCTCCTGCAAGATAATTTAATTATCTTTATATAAATGTAAAAGGGGCTGAAAAGCCCCTTTTGCTTTGTAAGTACCATATTTATTTGATAAAATTTTATAATGAAAAGCGCTCTTAAATATTTACTATTTTTTAGAAATGTTGTTTTCTTAAAATGGTTAAGCCAAATAGTTTTTCTTGCTGGTTTTATAAGCATTGTCTTGAGATATTTAGGAAATGCATCAACTAATTTTGCATCCACGAACATAGCCTTCTCTTGGGATTTTTTGGGTGAAACACCGGGGGTATCTATTGCAGAGGGAATGTATACCCTTCCAGTTTCTGGTTTACAGATGCTTCAAGTAGGTATGTTAAATATGCTTAGAATCACAGTTACTGGTATTTTTGCCGCAACAATTCTTGGAACTTTACTTGGAATTGCAAGACTTTCAAAAAATTACATTGTTGAAAAAAGTGCAACAGGAATATTAGAAATTGTTAGAAACGTACCTCTATTAGTTCAAATTCTTTTCTTTCAAGCGTTGATACTTACATTACCGAGATTAGAAGTATCAGAAATTGGAACTTATACATTTCATGCAAGCGCAAAGGGTTTAGCGTTTCCATGGCCAAATAGAGAACCAAATGCCGTTCTCTTTATGGTTTACTTTGTTTTAGTTTTATATATCGCAAACCAAATTTTTAAATGGAGAGTTAGAACTCTTGAAAAAGAAGGACGAGAAACTTATCCAACATTATGGGCAGTTGTATCTTTTATTGTACTCGTTGTTATCGGTTGGTACGGAGGTTTTAGAGTTGTTGGAATAATTGGTTTGATTGCCGGGTTTCTCTCCACAGGCTTAGAAAGTGTTCCGGGAATTTTTTATCAGATTCTATTTTCGGTAATTACTGTTTTTATCGGATTCAGAGTTACTAAAAGATTTATTGATAGTAAAAAATCCGAAGAAGCCCAGGGAATTTATAGTGATGATGATTATTTCAAAATAATATTTAATGTTGTAATAGTTGTTTTACTAGTTTTTCTTTTTCTTACATCATTTGGAGCAAGTGTATCAAAGTTCTTGGTTGGAGATGAACTTACATACAAAGCTGATTGGGGCCTTCCTCAACTCTTCCATGGTATCGAAAACAAATTGTATTGGTTTCCAATGCATGATGTTGAAATTGAAAAAGAAAATGTAGAAATGAAAAAAGCAGAGATAATTAATTGGGTAGTTGAGCCAGGATCAAAAGTAGAAGTTGGTGATAAAATTGCAGATGCATACATTATTAGAAAGCCAAATGAAGAAAAAATAGAGTATGAAATTGTTGCTAAGTACGCAGGTACTATTGAAACCCTTTATCTTGAAGAAGGAAAATCACTAAAAGTGGGTGAAGAATTTTATGAGATTCAAGTTACAGAAGGTGATCCATTTACACTATCAAGACCAAGGATTGAGCAAACAGGTACTACAAAGTTTAAGAGATACTCTGATGATTATGGTAAGAAGTTGTCAGTTGGTTATTTTGCAACTTGGGTAGGAGTAGTTTTATACACTGCAATATTTATATCCGAAGTAGTAAGAGCAGGCATTATGGCTGTTGCCAAAGGGCAATCTGAAGCTGGACTTTCTCTAGGTTTTAGAAGGAGTGCTCTATTGAGGTTAATTGTTATACCCCAGGCAATTAGAGTGATGTTACCTCCAATGGGTAACCAGTATCTAAACCTTGCAAAAAATACTTCATTGGGAATAGCTGTAGCTTTTCCCGAAATTGTTGCTGTTGGTCAAACTTTATACAACCAGGAAGGACAAACTTTACCTGTATTTATTGTATGGATGATCTTTTACAGCACCGTAAGTTTGACAATTTCTAGCATAATTAATTTTTACAACAGAAAACTAAAGATTGTTGAGAGATAAATGGATTTAGAATATAAAAAATCAATAGCCTGGATAAGAGAAAATCTATTTTCTTCAATTCCATCATCAATACTTACCGTAGCTACATCATTTTTTGTCTTGGGTTTCTTTAGAGGATTGTTTGGATTTGCAATGGCATCCGATAAAGACTGGCTGTCTGTCTTAAATAATATGCAACTTTATATGGTCCAGGCATATCCTGAAGAAGATTTTATTAGGGTGTGGATATCTGTAGGATTAGCTTTAGTTTTTGCTGGAATGTCTATAGGGTTGTGGAAAAGTACAGAAGAATCATCACTTTCTGATGTATTCTCAAAATTTCTGAAGGTTAGTTTAGCTTTTCTTTTCTTCACTGTTGTAGCACCTACCTTTTCAAGTGTTACAGACAACGATGGAATCATTCAAACAGAAGAGTCCTTCCCAATGGAAACACGCTTACAACTGCTTATACCTTCTGCAATATTTGTTGTCGTATTTTTTGTACTAAAGAATGTAAAACTTAATTACAAATTCAATAAATCAGACTTATTATGTTTTTATTTAGCAATACCAATAGTTTTATTGTGGATTATAAAGCTACCGACAATACAGCTTGATAGCAGTAACCAAAGAATAATTCCAGATCCCTTAATGCCAATTGCTGACACAACAAAGATTCCTTGGACTATCATTTTTGGATTATTTTTAGCTTTTTACTTTATAGGTTCTAGATTTAAAGATTCAAAAAATATGAAGAGAACAATGTCTATCTCTTGGGTTCTTTTACCATTATTTATTTTTTCATGGATTTTCAAAAAGCCAGAAATAGATCTACCAACAATTCTTGGTCAAGATATACCAATTTTTATAGGAATCTTTTTAATTGGAGCATTGACAATTACCTTTATTAACAATCCAATTGTTGAAAAATATTTTTCTATATATTTGGGTGTATTGATTGCTATTACGGGAATAGCACTTTTTATCTCGATCCCTATTCTTCTTAAATCAGCACTCTTACTACTTGTGTTATTTACTATCGTAATTCCAGCCGTGTCTTCATCTGCAAAAGGTAAGAGAAATCTTATTATTGTTTGGGGTGTTTCGCTATTTACTTTATCTGTTTTAATTCGTGGCGGCTCTTCAGATACACAGATTATCGTACAGCAGCAAAGTATTTTTGGAGGCTTTTCTCTAACTTGGCTTCTTGCAATATTTGGAACTTATGTTTCATTTCCTCTGGGAGTGCTTTTAGCCTTAGGAAGAAATTCGAAACTACCTATTGTTAGACTTGTCTGTACAGGAATTATTGAATTAACTCGTTCTGTTCCTTATATTACATGGCTTTTCTTTGCCAGTGTTACCATGGCAGTTTTCTTACCAGAAGGTGTCAACTTTGAGTTAGTTGTAAGAGTCCTTATGGTAACTGCATTTTTTAGTGGAGCATATTTCGCAGAAAATATTAGAGGGGGACTTCAATCAATTCCAAAAGGACAATATGAAGCGGCTGATGCAATTGGAATGAGTCCTTTTCAAAAAACTTCATTAATTGTTATGCCACAAGCATTAAGAGCAATTATTCCTACATTAGTTAGTAGTGCGATAACTGCATTTAAAGATTCTAGTTTGGTCACCATTATTGGTCTTATTGACTTCCTCACAATCGGTAAGGTGATAATTGGTACTCAATCAATACCAGTAAATTTTGTTGGTCATGATAGAGAGAATTTATTATTCATTGCGTTTTTCTATTGGATATTTACATTTACTCTATCCAGAAGAAGCATGAAAGTTGAAAAAAGATTAGGATTAGGAGAAAGATAATTTATGAGCATTATTAAAACAAACGATGTAAAAAAATGGTTTGGAGACTTCCAAGCTCTAAAAGGCATTTCTATGGAAGTGCAAGAAGGTGAAGTATTAGTTATTTGTGGACCATCAGGTTCAGGAAAATCAACCTTTATTAGATGTATTAACAGACTAGAACAACACCAAGAAGGTGAAATTATTGTTGATGGAATTGAATTAACAAATGACCTCAAGAACATTGAGGCAATTAGATCAGAAGTAGGTATGGTTTTTCAAAGTTTCAATCTTTTTCCCCACTTAACAGTAATGCAAAACATTACTCTTGCCCCAATTTGGGTAAGAAAAAAGAGTAGAAGTGAGTCAGAAGAAAAAGCTATGGAACTATTGACAAGAGTTGGTATCCCAGAACAAGCCTCAAAATTTCCAGGTCAATTATCAGGTGGCCAGCAACAAAGGGTGGCAATCGCAAGAGCTCTAGCTATGGAACCAAAAATAATGCTTTTTGATGAGCCAACATCAGCACTTGATCCAGAGATGATAAAAGAAGTATTAGATGCGATGAAAGAACTAGCTCTATCTGGAATGACTATGATTGTTGTTACTCACGAAATGGGATTCGCTAAAGAAGTTGCAGATAGGGTAATGTTATTTGATGAAGGCCTCATGGTTGAGGAAAATACCCCTACAGAATTTTTTGATAATCCACAAAACGATAGAACAAAGCTTTTCTTGAGCCAAATTCTCTAGAGTTGATCCCACAGATTTTTTTCTGCTAAATCAATAATTGTTGCACCCATTCCATAAGCTCCATCAAATATAGCTTTATGACCACCATCT
>CACOKA010000025.1 GCA_902627635.1 uncultured Candidatus Actinomarina sp. | reverse complement strand
TTTTATTTTTGATATATGTGCATTATTTGTTCCAAAAAAAACTCTTAACGTTCCTTTTAAAATCGACATATCAACATCTTTTTTATTTAATTTGATGAATAAATTGTTTGAAAAACTAATTTCTTCATTTGAAAGTAGGTCGCCTCTGCTGGGAAAATTTTTGTTTGTTTTTTTTAAAGATAATGCCACCCTTTTTGTTAGTTCTTTTTTATCATTCTTCTGATTTTTGCTTTGAACTTCTTTTATTTGAAGCTTTTCATTATGTAAATTGTATATAATATTTTCATAATCAAGTCCTCTAGTTGCTGTACCGGTAACTACTTTTCCAGTTCCGTCAATTGTGAAACTTCTATCGATCCATAGTCGTGGTGTTTTTTCCTCAAATTTACAGGTTTTAATAAAATTATGAATAGATGCGCAAAACACTTTCCTGCTCGAGCTCTCTTTGTTGAACTCTAAAATGAGGTAATTAATATCTTGATTATTATCTAATTTTTCACTTAAGAATTCTTTTTTCACCTCACCTTCAAGTAAATCAATTTTCGTGAATACAAATATAAAATTCTTTTTGTTAAGTGAAATTAATGACTGAAAATGCTGTTCAGACTGTTCAGACCAGTTTTGAATTGAATCTATTATAAATAGAATTACATCTGCATTAGCAAATCCAGATATTGTATTTTTATAAAAATCTTTATGACCAGGAACATCAACTATTGAATAAGTGTTGTCTTCAATTGAAAAATAGGTATAACCTAAATTTATCGTTAGGCCCCTTTTTTTCTCTTCAGGCAATCTATCAGTTTCTTGTTGAGTTAAAAAATTTACAAACGTAGATTTGCCATGATCTACATGTCCAGCAGTAGCAATAACTGTCATAACTTAGTAAAAAAATCTTTAATGTATATGTCGTTTTTTTCTGAAGTGCTTCTGAGATCAATTATTATATTGTTTTTATTAATTCTAGGAATTATTGGGACATCATTGCCCATTAGTCTGCTCATCAGGTCTGGATTTTCTAGTTCACTTATTTGTATTACTGGTGTAGATATAGACTTATTTGGTAAAGTTCCACCACCCATTACAGAATTATCATTTACAACTTCATGTTTTATTTCAAGATTTTTAGATACACTTTTAATTCTATTTTCTAAATCCTCATATTTCATTGCAATCATTTTCCATAATGGTATTTCTATTTCTTTTTTGGATACATATCGATTTGTAGTTTCTTGAAGTTCAAAAAGAGTTAGAGGGGAACAACGGTATGTTCTAAATAAAGGAGAATCCTTTATTGATTGAATAATTTTTTTATCTCCAGCTATTACTCCAGACTGCAAAGATCCAAATAGTTTATCGCCTGAAAACATGACTAAATCTGCGCCTTGTATCAATGATTCCTGTACTGTTGGCTCGTCATCAAAAATATCAATTTTTTCTTTTTCTAGAAATTTTCTACTTGCAACTAGCCCACTTCCAAGATCATGAATTAAAATACTATTTTCTTTTTCGGTCAAAGATTTTAAATCCTTCAAATTGACTTCCTCTACAAAACCATCAATTGAAAAATTTGATCTATGGACTTTTAAAATTAAAGAATCTTTATTATCTTTTAGAGCTTTCTTGTAGTCAGTTATTTTTGTTTTATTTGTTGTTCCGACCTCTACCATTTTTAAGCCTGTTTCTTGAATTATCTCTGGAAGTCTATAAGATCCACCGATTTCAATTATTTCTCCTCTAGAAATTATTAGTGATTTTTTACCATAAATATTTTTTAATGTCTTTAGTGTTATATAGAGCGATGATGCATTATTGTTGACAAAGCAAACATCTTCAGAACCTAGAAGCAAGTTCATAGATTCATTTAAAAATTCATTTCTCACACCTCTTTTGTTATTCAAAATATCGTATTCCACATTCGTGCTTTCTCCATTAAAGTCAATATCAGTTTGTGCTCTTCCAAGGTTCGTATGTAACAATGTCCCAGTACAGTTGATAACTTTTTTTTGAACTTTTAATGTATATTTATATACTTCTTTTTCAAATTTCTTAATAGTTGTCTGACTGTCCTTTTTTTCGTTAAGACAACTTTGAGCTATTGAAACTATTATTTCTCTAGGAAGATTAGATTTAACTTCCTCGACCAGCTTATTTACAGATATTTTATCCATATATTGCTGCATTTATCGGTTTAAAACTCATGTTTATATCTTAAAGTGAAAAAATTTCATGTAACAATAAATTTTTTGAATAATTTGATATACGATATAATTAAATTATGGATATACAAATCAAATCATCACGCTCAGTTCTAGCAACAGATAGTGCTGTAAAGAAGCTAGTTGAACTTAAAGCTCAAGAATCTAATGAAGATAGCTTTCTAAGAATGGGAGTTAAGCCAGGTGGCTGCTCTGGATTATCTTATGAAATGTTCTTCGATACAGAAAGACTCCAAAATGATGTTTTCGAGTCATATGAAGGGGTAGATATTGGTATAGATTCACAAAGTCTTGAGCACATCAAGGGATCAACTTTAGATTATAAAGAAGGGTTAATGGAGACTGGATTCTCAATTGATAACCCAAATGCAACGAGAACTTGTGGATGTGGAGACAGTTTTAGTTAAATTTATATCCAACTGAATGTACTGTTTTTATCCAATCGGATCTCTTTTCACCTAACTTTGACCTAAGTCTTCTTACATGAACGTCTACTGTTCTAGCCCCTCCAAAATAATCATATCCCCATACTTTTTCTAATAACTCTTCTCTTGACCAGACATTTTCTTGATTCTCAACGAAGAACTTTAATAACTCATATTCCATGAAAGTTAAATCTAATAATTGATCATCGACTTTAGCTTCGTAAGTTTTCAAATTGATTACAAGATCGTTAAACTCAATTTTTTCTGATGAACTATCTCCAATTAGAGATTGAAATCTTGCAATTACTTCCTCTTCCTTACAATCATTAGATATTACTTCAATTTTTGGATTTTTAATTAAATCGATACTCTGTTTAAATTCTTCTTCATTAGCAATTATTAGTTCAGGGATAGGTTTTGAAGCTGTTTCAATGTCAGATAGGTTCTTTTTGGTTTCTCCATATATCGAAAAAGACGTACACACTAAGTGAACTTCATTTTGAGTAGCTATTTTACTCAAATCAACGGAATTCAAATCATAAGAATTTAGGCACGATATTACCTTTTCATGCTCTTTCTCTACATTTATATACGCTTTTACCATAATCTTGAAACAAATATTTAATATTTCCGAGTAACCAATATTTTAAATAAATACTACATTATTAACGAGAATATTAAAAGAGGTATTAAAAACAATGAAAATTAAAGCGGAATACATATGGATAGACGGTAAAACACCAACTGCAAAGTTAAGAAGTAAAACTAAAATTATGGATCAAGGGACCGAACCTCCAATTTGGGGATTTGATGGTTCGAGTACCGAACAAGCAACCGGGGACCAATCTGACTGTGTATTGAAACCTGTAGCACAGTTCCCAGATCCCATAAGAGGTGGAGACAACATATTAGTAATGTGTGAGGTATTAAATGTTGATATGACACCGCATGCTTCAAATACAAGAGCGGCATGTGTTGCTTCAGCCGAAAACTTTTCTGAGTTCGAACCTATGTTTGGCTTAGAACAAGAATATACATTTTATGAACAATCATATGATTCCTTAAAATATGGACAACCTTTAGGATTCCCTCCTTCAGGCTATCCTGCTCCCCAAGGCGGTTATTACTGTGGTGTTGGAGCAGATGAAGTATATGGTCGTTCAATTTCTGAAGATCATGCAACTGCTTGTATGGAAGCTGGCTTAAACATATCTGGAACAAATGCAGAAGTTATGCCAGGACAATGGGAGTTCCAAATTGGTCCAGTAGGCGCACCTGATATTGGCGATCAAATATGGATTGCAAGATGGCTTTTGTATAGGATTGCTGAAGACTATAACATTTCTGCAACTTTAACTCCTAAGCCAGTAAAGGGAGATTGGAATGGTGCAGGTATGCATACAAACTTTTCTACAAAACAAATGCGTGAAGATGGTGGATATGACGCAATAGTCGCAGGATGTGAGGCTTTAGGTAAAAATGCTGAATTTCACGTTCAAAACTACGGCGCTGGGATAGAAGATCGTCTTACTGGAGATCATGAAACTCAAAGATTTGACACTTTTTCTTACGGTGTAAGTGATAGAGGAGCTTCGATTAGGATTCCATGGCAAGTTGAAGTAGATAAAAAAGGCTATTTAGAGGATAGAAGACCAAACGCAAACGCAGATCCTTATGTCATTGCAACGGTTATGATTGATACTGTCTGTTCTGCAGCATCAAGCTAGTTAACCTGAAGTATTAATAGCTACTATTTCTTCTATTTTTTCCTGGAATTGATTTATATTATTGTTAAATGAATCTAATGCTGAAGCTCTACGCTCACCAGTGTCAGATGAAGTTAAACCTTCTAAAAGCTCCTGGGAATCAATGTAGATAAGTTCAACTAATGCTTTCAGTTCTTCATGACTTTTAACTAATCCAGCAAACGTTAGAGGAGGTCCAGGTTCGGAAACAGTAGTAACAAACTGTTCTGCATCCTCAATAAAGTTTGCGAACTCGTCTTTTGCTTCTTGATAAGTAACTTCCTCATTATCCCATCTATCATTTGCCTCAAGAACTTTTGTTGCAAGATCAATAGATTGTATTTTTTCTGAGGAAATTTCCTCCAAATATGTGATTACCTCATCAGGCAATGTTGTTGTGGTTGTAGTGGTCGTTTCTTCTTCAGGCTCATCTTCTACAGCTTCGACAATATCTTCAACAACAGGTTCTATTTCTAAATTGTTGTTTGTAGAGACTCGATTAATAAATGTATAAGTAGTTGCGATCATACCTATCAACACCAATGGAAGAACTAGTCTTCCTGGTTTAGGATCTTCGTTAAATGTTTCCATGACTACAGTTTATCAAATATGTTATTAATTTCCTGAGTTATTGACTCCCACTCTTTGTCTTCCAATTTAGATATTGTAATGAAACCAGGACCAAAAAACACAGATGACACACCATCAATGTTATTTAAATCATTCAAAAGAATACTTTCATTCAAATCAGTCACTATTTTTTTTGCATTTGGGTTTGGTGTATCAATTAATTCCATAATTAAGGTTAATTTTAATATAAATTTTATTAATATATGACAGTATGAATTATGAAAATATAAACAATCCTTTAATGCAATTTTCATTTGAGAAAAAATATTTTTACAGTATATTTGGACTCTATTTATTTTCCTTAGGCTCTTTAGTTCTTGGCTATTCTTTTTATTTGCTTCTTGAATCCACGGGTCTTGTTGAAAGAAGCACTATTACATGGAATGCACAAGGTCTATTTTGGTTTTTAATACTATTTTGTGTTGCAATTTTTATTTTATTTATTCCAGTAGAGTTTCTTAATACTTTTAAGATTTACAATATTTCATTTAAGGATTTGTTAACAAATGTAATTTTAGTAATTTTTACATCGCTGTCTTTTTTGGTATTCTTTCAATTTTTCTTAAGTCCATCAAATCAGATTTTAAGCGATATTATTGACCTAGGAAAAGCTGTATCTTTTTCTGGGTTTATTACCGTACCATTGATCTTGTTTCTTGTGCATAACCTAACAAGAACCATTGGTTTCCCTGAAAAATTTTCATATAGTTTTACCCTTTTTGTTTGGGTGATATCTTCACAATTGTTTCTGTAATTTTTACATCTTTTCAACTGGTAAAATACCCAGGCATTCCATTAACAAATTTGAGTGTTTAAGGAACAGATCTGTAATTTTTAATTTATTTTCTTTTAATACAGTATTTTCATTTTCGAGAATATTTGTTCCTTGATACATTCCATTAAATTTTTGAGATATTTCGTAGAGATAATCCGCCAAGTGGTGAGGCTCATTGTTCTTTATTGTTTGTTCAAAATAAAATTCAAATTTTATAAACGATCTAAGTAAACTTTTGTCATTATTGTCTAATTCTTCTGACACAACAAAAAAGTCTGAAACTTTAAGTGATGAATTATTGATTAATTTTTTTGCTCTTACATTTGCATATTGAATATAAATACCTGTTTTACCATTTACATTTGTAAATTTTTCTAAATCAAATTTATAGTCTGTATTTCTATTAGTAATTAAATCACTGTATGTAAGCACAGTATTACTCAGAAGTCTTAGAGAAATATCATCTAAATCATTATTTATTGCCTTAATATATTGATAAGTTTCATCATAAAGATCAGTTAATTTTTTTGTCCCTCCCTCTCTAGTCTTAAAAGGGTTTCCATCAGCATCATTGACCGTACCAAATGATATATGTTCGTATTCTTTTGTAGGATAATCAAAGTATTCTAAAGATAAAAATAATTGTTCAAAGTGAAGTTTTTGTCTTTTATCTACAATGTAAAGGATTTTATCAAACTCAAAACTATCTAATCTATCAAGAACAGTAGCTAAATCTGTTGTTAGATAAAGATAGCTACCATCAGATTTTGTTACTAATATTTTTGGATCTGTTTTTAAACTTGATACGTATGCTCCATCATCTAACGAAATTTTATTTTTATTTTTTAAATCCTCTATCATATCTGGAATTAGATCATTAACATCGCTCTCACCTCTCCATAAATCAAATTTATGGTTAAGTTGA
>CACOKA010000024.1 GCA_902627635.1 uncultured Candidatus Actinomarina sp. | reverse complement strand
TAATCGTTTTGTTCAGTTTATATTAATAGTTCCTATGTACTTAGCCCTTTCATTTTTTATTGGTCCATTGTGGCTAGGGTTAGGACAGGAACTAGCTAGTATTTACTTATTGATGTATTTAGGTATAACAATTGTGATATTTGCTACAACAAATTACTACATTGAAAAGGAAGATATACAATGATGCTTTACGGTCCTCTTTTAGTTTGGATATTAATTAGTGGTTTTGGCCCTTATGATGTTGTTCAAGGTCCATCCTCAAAACTTCTATATGTCCATGTTCCAACTGTATGGATAGCATATTTGGCATACACACTTACATTTATTTATTCGTTATTGTATTTGATCAAAAAAAATCCAAAGTATGACTCAAGAGCCGTTGCCAATGCAAAATCAGGTGTAATCTTCACAGCATCTACTCTTTTAGCTGGATCCGTATGGGGAAAGTTTACCTGGGGCACCTGGTGGGTTTGGGGTGATGCAAGACTAAATTTAACTGCCATTCTACTACTTGTATATCTTGGGTATTTAGCCTCCCGCAGATTTAGTGATGACATTGGTAGGACTGCCAGAAACTCATCATTCATTGGTATTTTTGGTGTTATTCAAATTCCAATTTTGCACTTCAGTGTTATCTGGTGGAGGTCAGTTCATCAACAGGCATCAATATTAAGCCAAGAAACGGTTTCTAGTGGAGATGCACCAATGTCTCCAGATATACTTACTACCCTTTTAATAAGTGTTGTACTAGTGACACTTGTTCATGTTTTTCTTTCTAAAAAGTTCAGAATTACTGCTGACCAAGTATGGGATGATTATCTAAATCCTAAATCAAGGGCTAAAATCTAAATAATAAGTGAAAAAAAATTTATTTCTTATCCTTTTGGGAGTGATAATTATTGTATTTGCAAGTATTAGGATTGCATCAAATAATACGATTTATTACTACACGACAACAGAAGCTAATTACTTAGCAACAACTTCTAACGAGAGAATAAAGCTAGGAGGATTTGTTGTGTCAGATTCAGTCAAAAAAGAAAATCTTGGAATTACTAAGTTTGAAATCACAGATGGAAACGTCACAATGCAAATTAATTTTGATGGTTTTATACCAGATTTATTTCAAGATAATATGGGAGTTATTTTAGACGGTTATTTTGATGATGGCATATTTTACTCTGATGATATGTTGGTAAAACATGACAATGAATACATTTCAGAGGATGGAGAAGTTTATAACGTAGAAAATTATAAAGAATGATATCGTCAGTTGGAATTATCTTAACGTGGTTTGGTTTTTTAAACTTGATCGTCCTTTTCATAACATCTAATAAAAACCTTTTTCAAACACTTGTCAGAGTAAATTTGTTAATTCATTTCGTATTATTTTGCACACTAGAAATAGCATTATTTTTAGATGATTTCTCACTTTATTATATTGCAAATCATTCTGCAGCAAGCACTCCTCCTTTATACAAATTTGCATCACTTTGGGGTTCATTAGATGGGTCTATACTTTTATGGAACTTAGTCCTTAGTACATATTTTTATCTATATATAAAATTCTATCGTGCAAGTGTAGAACTTTATGACATTAAAATTTTTGCATCCATACTGCTTTTCTTTAGTGGCTTCACAATATTTAGTTCCTCCCCTTTTTCTGGCTGTGTTCAATTAGATTCAATAGGTTGCCAAGACTTTACACTGTTACCTTTTCAAGATTTAGTTACTTCGGAATCTGGAAGAGGTCCTAATCCCTTGCTTCAGAATCACCCTTTAATGGCAATCCATCCTCCAATATTATATTTAGGATATATTGGACTTGTTCTTCCATTTGTAATTGCAACAAGTGAATTATTTAATAAACATAAAGATGAAAACTGGATAAAAATTGCGGAGAGAGCCACTTATTTTCCCTGGGTATTTCTAACTGCAGGTATTTCTTTGGGAGCTGCTTGGTCTTATGAAGTTCTTGGCTGGGGTGGATATTGGGCTTGGGACCCAGTAGAAAATGTTTCATTTATACCATGGTTGTTAGCGACTGCATTTTTACATTCCTCAAAAACTCAAATAAAAGAGCAAACACTCATAAATTGGAATTATGTTCTGGCTTGTTTAATGTTTCTATCTGTAATTTTTGGAACATTCATTACTAGATCTGGAGTATTAATTTCTGTTCATGCTTTTTCTAATGGAAATATAGGGACATACTTACTAATTGGTTTATTAATTTTCTCTTTCTTATTTATATTTATTGGGATTAGAAATGTTGAGTATTTTAAAACATCAAATAAAGTTGAAAATTTATTAGGTAGATCAGGTTTTTTTGTTGCAAACAATATTGTTTTATCTGCATCCGCATTAATTGTTTTGATTGGAACAATTTATCCAATATTTTATGAATCTTTTTTTTCAAGACAACTTACTATTGGAAGGTCTTTTTATGATATATTAATTGGACCCCTACTTCTAATTCTCGTTTATCTCATGGTATTTTCTACAAAGATATCAAGAGTTAATTTAAATTTAAAAACATGGTTGATTGGATATCAAAATGAGTTAAATATATCTCTTCTTATCTCAATAATTTTGACACTTTACTTTAGGGCATCATACAAATTTGTTTTAACGATATTCGGATCAGTTTTATTAATTATTATCATTGGAAAAAATATTGTTAAAAGGTATAAAAAAACGAAATTGCAGGGATCATATTGGACTGGACAAATCTCACATTTGGGTATTGGTATATTTACAATTGGATTAATTCTTAATGTTACACAAAGTTTTTCAAATGAATTAATAATTTCTACCGGAGACATAGTGAATTTTGGAGATAAAGAATTTGTAATCTTACCTCCATACGAAGAAATTAGAGAAGAAAAAAATGTAATAAATTTACCAATAGAGTTTAAGGATCAGGAAAAAAATGCGTCATTAAATATTTTTAAAAATTCATCACAACAAGCAATAAGTTCACCTGCAGTATTTAGAAGTATTGAAAGTGATACATATGTAACAATAAAAGTAATAGATGATGATAAATTCAAACTTATTTTTAGAGAAAACTACGGAATTTTTATTTTATGGCTAGGTTTAGGTATAAGTTCTGCATCTTTTTTGACGAGAATAAGAAAATGAAAAAATATTTATCAATCACATTATTTATTATTCTTATATTTTTGCCCCTAGTGATTTATGAGGATAACAACTCAAGGTATGAAAAATTAAGCAAAAGTCTGTTATGCCCAGTATGTCAGGGAGAGACTCTTTATGATTCACCCTCTGAATATGCAGATGATATGAGAATCGTTTTAAAGGAACAGATTGACAACGGAATAAGCGACAAGCAAATAATGGAATACTGGACGGCAAGATTTGGAGAGAGGATTAATACTAATCCACAAAATTCAAATTATATTCTAATTCTATTTCCCTTAATTATTGCACTTGTATTTGGTTTACTTTTTTACCGAAAGGTACTTAATGACTAAATGGATAGTTTCATCATTTTCAGTTCTACTATTTATTATTATCCTATTTTTTAATGTTCAAAATAATTCTGAAGTCAAAGATGAATTCAATACGAACTTAGATAACGTATCGAATGAAGAAATGGAAGCAGTTATAGTTGAAAATCCCGATATTCATCCAATGAGAATGGCTTTGGCTAATAGATATTTTGATGAAGTGAATTACTCAGATGCACTTCCCCATTACATGTACATTGCAGAGAATAGTTCTGACAGTGAATTAAAAAGTTTTGCATTAGCTCAAATTGGATGGATGGTTTATGAATCAAACAATATTCAGGTTGCAACAACGTACATAAATGAATCCTTGAGAATAAATAATGAATCACTTGTTGCAAAATCGTATCTTGGGATTATTTACATTCAAGATCCTGAAACAAAAACAGAGGGTATAGAAATACTTAATTCAGTTATCAAATCAGAAAAATTAAATAAAGAAGATAAAAAATTTATCACTGAAATTCTAGAAAACTATGAAAAATAAATTTTCTCTCGTCTTTTTGGTACTACTTATTTCATTTTGCACTAGTTCCTCAAATGACAATACCGATACCATTAGATTAAATAATTTAAATCTTAAACCTTTAATTGAAGAGGATAAAATTCAGCTTGAGACTGATTTTTTAATTATCAACTATTGGGCGTCCTGGTGTTTAGAGTGCATTGAGGAGCATGAACTTTTAATTTCTCTTGCAGAATCACAAAAGTTAGAAGGAAAAGTTGTAATGGTAAGCTTTCAAGATAATATTGAAAATTCGATTGAGTTTTTGAATAACTATGGTTATGGAAATATAGTATATGCAATTGATAATGAAAGTAAATTAGCTATCGATTCAGGGGTATTTGGTGTTCCTGAAACACACATAATTATTGACGGAGAAATTGTTAAGAAATTTATTGGTCCTTTGAATCTTTCAAATGTTGAAGAAATTGTAAATAATTTTCCTTAAGTTTACAAATCCCTACTAATGTTAAATTGTGAGGTGGATAATCGCGATTTATCGAGGAAAGTCCGGACTCCAAAGAGCAGAGAGCTGGGTAACTCCCAGGCAAGAGATTGACGGAAAGTGCAACAGAAAATAAACCGCCTACTACGTAGGTAAGGGTGAAAAGGTGGTGTAAGAGACTACCAGTAATTTAAGAGATTAAATTAGCTTGTAAACCCCTCTCGGAGCAATACCAAAAAGCAATTAGCTTGCTCGGCAAAAAATTGTGGGTAGGTAGCTAGATGTATTTGGTAACAAATACACAAGATGGATGATTATCTTACACAATGTGTAAACAGAATCCGGCTTATAGCCTTACTAAAACTTGGGTGCCTCTTTATCGAGGCACCCACCTAAAAATTCAATCTTATTAATCTACTTAGATGACCAAATTTTCTTATTTTCTAGGTTCAGAGCAATGGCAACCAGAGACTTTATTGAAGCACGCACAATTAGCAAAAAAAGCTGGATTCGATATGGTCACAATCTCTGAGCATTTTCATCCATGGGTTGACGATCACTCAGCCTCAAATTTTACATGGACTACGCTTGGAGCCCTTGCAAAAGATTTGAAAGATATGGACTTAGGAACAGGTGTTACAACACCATTGTGGAGAATTCATCCCGGAGTGATTGCTCAAGCATCTGCAACAGTTGATAGATTAACAGATTCAACTTTTCATCTTGGTGTTGGTACAGGAGAAAATATTAATGAAGGACCATTAGGTTACAATTTTCCAAAATATGATGAGAGAGCTAATCGAATGAAGGAAGCTCTTACAATCATAAGAAGACTACTATCTGGAGAAAAATTAACATTTGAGGGAGAATATTATTCAACTAATTCTGCAAAATTATACTCTCCTCCTCTTAAAGAAGTTCCAATATGGCTGGCAGCAGGAGGTCCTAAATCATCTATGCTGGCTGCAGAATATGCGGATGGACTTATGATAAGTGTAAAGAATCCAGCTGAAGCATATGAAAAAGTAATTAATCCCTCTATGCAAAAATCTGAGGAGCTTGGTAAGTCTAAATTAAGAGTTCATACATATAGGTGGACAATGTTTGCTGATAATGATGAAGACGCATGGGAGTCATTAAAATCCTGGAGAGGTCTTCGAGCACCCAATCGATTACAAGAATTAGATCCCATGGTATTAAGAGAGACGGCTGATTCATTAGATCGTGAAGAGCTTATGTCTAAATTCTCTAGAGCAGGAACAGTTGATGAACTTATGGATATCTATAAACCACTTGTAGATGATTTTGAATCAGAAATTGTGACAATTCAAATATCATCAATTAATCAAGAAAAAACAATTGAGCTTCTAGGTAAAGAGCTCTTGCCTAAGTTAAAGAAATAAAATTTGTTTAAATTATTTTTTATTGGGCTAGTTGGTGGCTTACTTTCTGGTTTGTTAGGTGTCGGAGGTGGTGTTATATTTGTTCCACTTTTGACTTACATGACAAACAAAAATTTTAAAATTAACACTGGAATTTCCTCTATGGCAATCATATTTGTCGCATCTGCAAGTGGATTTACATACATACTCAATGGTGTTTCCTTAACTTTTAATATTTTTTACCTTATAATTGGAGGAATTTTTGGTGGGTATATTGGAAGTAAGATTACAGCAATAATCAAAACAAAATCCCTCGAAAGAATATTTTCAATATTATTGATAATTGTTGCAATTCGAATGTTTTTGAATACGAGTTTCCAATCTGCTTTCAACGAGAATCCTATGTTTTATATCTTTATAGGTTTAATTACTGGTATATTGTCAGGATTATTAGGTATTGGTGGAGGTATTGTAAGAATCCCATTATTAATTATTTTCGGTGGTCTTGAAAATATAGTTGCTCAAGGATTTTCACTTATAGCCACTATTCCTACTGCAATGACAGCTGCAATAACAAAACTTAAAGGTAGTCCCGAATTAATTAAGCAGGGAACGTATATTGGTGTTTTTGGAATCATCGGCTCGATTATAGGAGCAAATACTGCTTTTTTGCTTAGCCAAAATATTTTAAATACAATTTTTGCAATATTTCTTTTATTAGTAAGTATTAATCTTTATCTAAAAAAAGATTAAATTAGACCCTCTCTAAAGAAAATATCTGCTTTCTCTACGGTATTAATTTTTGAATATAAATAAGAAAAGCCAGCCACTTCTTGAAGAAGTAAAATTAAAAATCCTCTAGAAGTTGTCTCAACAGAGTCGAAAGGAAGTGGGAAAAATAAAATATGCTGATTTAACCACATAAAATCTAAAAACTGATGTAGAAAAATACCAATTGCAACTAATAAGAAATTATTTCTAAATGCAGTCTTTCTTCTAGTTAGTATCATTGTGATGACCAATATCGTAACACTAAATATCAATGTGTGACCAGGTTGATTATAAGCAACTTTAAAGCCAACGACGTTGAATAAAAAATCAACAAAATCTGGAAGTAATGCCCCTCCAGCTAAATATCGTAGATCTGCCCCATAATCTTTATAAACATATCTAAAAATAAAAATTGAAAACCCAACGTGCCAAAATAACATATTATGAATCTAGAGCTAGGTTGGCTAATTCGTCTGCACGTTTATTGTTTTCTCGGTAGATATGATTAATACTTACAAATTCAAGCATTTCAATATGATCCAAAATTTTATCTCTTAGTGGCTTTAAATTATTGGATTTTACTTTAAAGTTTCCGTTTACTTGCTCTACAACTAATTTGGAATCTAGAAATATTTCGAGATTCATTAAATCATTTTTTAAGCAATATTCAAGTGCACTATCTAATGCTAAATATTCGGCCTCATTGTTACTGGCAATTCCTATGGTTTTAGATATCGTATGAATTTCTTTTCCATCACTTTCTATACTTACGCCTATTGCAGCTTCACCAGGGTTAGAACGAGATGCTCCATCACAAAAAACTTTGTACATCATATAACCACACCATCACAGTAGCTACATTGCTGAAATTTTGATTCTAGAATTTGTTCAATCTCAGAAGAAGTCAACTCTACCCCACAACAACCAC
>CACOKA010000023.1 GCA_902627635.1 uncultured Candidatus Actinomarina sp. | reverse complement strand
GTCATAATTTGATCTAAATGCCACCTCATTTGATAATTGTTCTGCTTTTGATTCAAATGATCCTGGAAATTTGTTATTTATTTCAGGAATTAGAAAATTTCTAATCCAATTTCTAACAATATTATTATCTTTATTTGTTGGGTCTTCGGAAAAAGGTATATAATTTTTGCTAGCGTACTCATAAATTTCTTTTTTTGAAATATTAATCATTGGCTTGCTTGATAAAGAATTTTCTGAATTGATTGATTTAAGTCCTTCAAGCCTTGTACCTCGAAATAAATTTATTAATAATGTCTCCGCCTTATCTGATAAATTATGGCCAGTGAGCAAGACTTCATCTTTTTTTAAATTTGATAAAAGATGCTTATATCTTTCATCTCTCATTTCAGTTTCAGATGAATTAGATTTCAAAGAAGTCTGAATTATTTCCAAATCTAAATTTAATGATTTTGCCACTTTTTTTGCTGAGGCTTCTAAATCTTTAGAATGTACTTGGTTGTGTTGAACAAACACAAGCCTTATATTTTTTGTAATTTTTGAAAGAATGTGAGCTAAGACTGAACTATCGACACCACCACTTAAGGCGATAACAAGGTTTTTAGACACATCAATATTACTTTGAACGATGTTTTCAATTGAAGAATTCATAAAAACTTGTTTACTTTTTTATTACTTTATATCTCTTTTTGGTAACTTGCCTAAAATATTGAACTATATTGCCAATAATTACAAGAGTTGCAATAGCAACACTTGTAGGAATTAGAAACTTATATGTCCATTGTGGATCTTCTGGAACCTCTACCTCTTCTTCAATTACAATTGCCGGTATGGGAGTTTGTTCGTGGTCATCTGTAAAGCTTGAAGAGTTATAAGGAATTGCCAATGCATAACTGTTAATAAATAAGAAGATAAAAAAAATTGCCAAAAACTTTTTCACATTTAAAGACTACACAATCATCAAAAAAAAATAAATTTATATTGGATTTATTTTGAGCCGAAGGAGGGAATTGAACCCTCGGCCTGCTCATTACGAGTGAGCTGCTCTACCACTGAGCTACTTCGGCAAATAAAAGAATTATAAGATACTCTTAAATATCCTCGATTTTCTCCCAATTTCTGTTTTCATGTCCAAAGTGCGAGAACAATGTATCTTCCCTATAATTTACATTTAATAAATCTAATCGCTCGATAATTACTCCAGGTTTCATGCTAAACCTTGATACAAAATCATTTAAAACAGAATCTTTCTCTTTTTGGGTACCAAATGTATCGACCGATAATTCATAAGGCTCTGATTTACCAATTGCATAGGCAACTCTAATCTGACATTTATCTGCCAAATTATGAGCAACAATATTCTTTGCTAAATGTCTTCCTGCATATGCTGCTGAACGATCAACTTTTGAAGGATCTTTACCAGAAAATGCTCCACCACCAACAGGGACAGTTGGTCCATATGAATCAACAACAACTTTTCTTCCCGTCAGCCCTGTGTCTCCAGCTGGCCCACCTTTAACAAATGAACCAGATGGATTTAGATCAAACCTAAATTTTTCATCAATATGTTTTCTTATCATATCTTCAAGATTTATTTTGAGTTCTTTAATATCAATATCTTTTTTATGTTGTGTAGATATAACAACTTTTGTTTCTTCTCCACCAGTTGTTACTTGGACTTTAGAATCTAAATCTAGTTTTACGTCATTATTCTGAATTTCCCAAAGAGCCATCTGTATATTTCTACTCATATCAAAAGTTCGAGGCATGTATGATTCTGTTTCATTGGTAGCATAACCAACCATGATTCCTTGATCTCCTGCACCAAGATCTTGATCATCCTCAACCGCAGATCTTATCTCTTCAGACTGAGGGGTTAGTTCATTCTGGATTTTTAAATTATCTAATTGAAAATCCTCAAAACTTGTTTTTATTGTCTTTGACAGAGCATTTTCTACAATTTTTTTAATACTATTATCATTGATTTTTGCAATGTCACTTATTTCTCCACCAACAACAACAAGTCCTCCGTAACTTGTACCTGTTAAAAATGTTTCTACTGCTACTCTTGATTTAACATTGTTAGAAAGTGCTTCTGTTAAAACATAGTCTGAAATTAAATCAGCAATTTTATCGGGGTGTCCTGGAGACACTGTTTCAGCTGTTATAAACATTGTTGTGAAAACTTCATAAAATAAAGATTAGTTAGTAAATTATATTAATAACTCTTAAGAATGGTTTCTACTTTAACTTAATCAAATTATTTATTATCATTTTGCTATGTCTTCTGAGTTTAAAAAAATATACAACTTACTATTCTCAGTTGGTTTTTCATCTATAGGCTATATAGCAGCAATAACTGTAACTGCGTTGGCTGTCAGAGAGGTTGCTACAAACCCTTATCTAGTAGGCGTTCCGAATGCGCTTGGTGTTGGTGGTGCCTATATTGGAACTAAAATTTTTGAACATCTTCAAAATAAATATTCTAGGATGAGTGCTTTAACTTATACATTCTTTACAGGTGCTTTGGGTGGAATTGTGTGTTTTGTTAGTCTTATAACTAATTCATTTTTCTTACTTATTGTTGGTGCATTTATTCTAGGCATTGGTCAATCAGCAACACTGCAAACAAGGTATGCCTCATCATTTTTAGTTAAAGAAAATTTTAGAGCAACAGCATTGTCACTTGCAGTGTGGTTTTCTGTTTTTGGTTCAGTGTTTGGACCTAGACTTGTAGGCAGGTACTCCTCAACTTTTGATAGAATGTTTGGCTCTGAATTAATTGTTGCTTATTTAATTGCAACAATAGGGTTTTTACTTGCTGGTTTATTTGTATTGGGTCTAACCAAGAAAGAGAGTGCCTTAAGACAACCTGCCACTACAAATAAGGAAAATACAGATAATCAACTTGATAAAACTGCAAAACAACTTACTTCATTATTAGTCATTAATCACTTTGTAATGGTTGTGATTATGGCCTCAACTCCCTTGTATATTCAAGATATTGGAGAAACAATCCAAGTAGTAGGAACAATTATAAGTTATCACACTCTAGGTATGTTTGTATTTTCACCAGTACTTGGAGGAATAGTAGACAAAATTGGTTCAAAAAAAATATCTATTTCTGGAGGTGTAATTTTATTGGCAAGTTGTATATTTGCTCTAAACAGTAAAGATATGTTTTTACTTCACCTAAGTTTATTTTTGCTTGGCCTTGGTTGGAACTTTAACTTTGTTGCAATAAGTTCTGAAATCTCAAAATATTCCATTGCTAAGAAAACAAACTTAAATATAAGAAGCGATTCTTTTGTTTTTATAGGAAGTTTGATAGCTCAGTCTTCATTAGGTTTAACATATACTTTTATAGGATTTAGAGGGCTAGTGATATTTGGTATTTCTTGTGCTGTAATTTTATTAATTTCATTAATTAGAAACTCCTCAAAACTATTAACTTAAAATCATATCTCGATATTAAAGAGATCGTAACCTATAAAAATATTTCCATCATAATATTTTTTTATTCCTTCTAGTACTTTTTCTTCATCAAAATTTGGTGGGACAAAATGTGTAAGAACTAAATTTTTTGTTTTTGTTTGGTTTGCGATATCCCCTACGTCTTTTGTGCTTGTATGGTACTTCTCAATATTTTTTATTGTTTCTAAAGTCATCCGGTTTCTATCCATTTCTAAATTCACAAATAATTCATGTACTAAAATATCAGAGCCCTTTGCTTCCTTTATTAAATTTTCAGATTTCTTGGTGTCACCTGATACAACAATTATTTTTTCTTCATCATTTTCGGTGACATTTATTTTGAAACCATAAGCAGGATTTACTGGAAAATGATCAACATCAAAAGGGCGGATTGTTACATTGTCAGAAATAAATTTATATCCTTCATGAATCTCAACAACTTCGAAATTTAAACCATCTTCATTAGGTCTCATCTCGTATTTTTTTCTTAATTCAAGCTCATCTGAATAAGATTCAAGCTGCTTAATGAAGAACTTTTCTAGTCCAGCTGGACCAATAATCTTAAAGGGTTTTTTTCTTCCTTGGTGCCATCCAGAAATATATAGTTGGTATAAGTCAACTATATGGTCTGAGTGCATGTGAGTAATGAAAACTTCATCTATATCTGAACTTTTTAATCCTAATTTATTAAGTCTTTGAGTTACTCCAGAGCCAACATCAAAGAGATAGTTTTTTTCATTTATTTGTAATAAAGTAGATGGACCATATCTCATATGGCTTGGAGCAGGACATCCTGTCCCTAACAGAACTAAACGATTCATAATTTACTTGATTCAACAATCAGATTATTAATTGCTATACGAGGTCTTATGCCGTTTGATAAGTCCTCAATTAAATTTGTTAGTAATTCTGAGTATCTGAATTCTAATTTAGAAAAGTTTGGCATTGATAAAATATTGTTAACAAGATATTCAATTGTACTTTGAAAAATTTTCATAGTATTTATATTCTCAATATCCAAATCATCTATTTTCCTTTCTAACTCGATAAAGTTAATTAGTCTTTCATTTGTACCACTATTAATTGTTTTTAGTTCTTGTAAAGTACTAGAAATTGATTCAAGTCTTTCTTTTGTTCCGTTTAAAATATATTCCCCATCAATATCTAAAAAATTTATTATTTCATCAAGTTCAAAATTGTAGTCGTATATAAATTCGTCATCTATATATATAGTCCTACATCTACTCTTGAGCGTAGGCAAAATACTCTTTACTGAATCGTCTCTAGCATGAGACCAATGCCTACCATTTGATGTAATAATAAAAATATTAGATTCTGATGGTTCCTCAAGAGTTTTTAATAATGCATTAGATGCCTCTTCTGTAAGAGACCTATCTGGTGGAAAAATAAATATTTTATACTTACCCTCGATTGGATAAATACTTTCATCATTAATTACTTGTCTTATGTCATTTACACCAAGGGTGTTTTGGTTTTCAGATGTCACCACTCTTATGTCTGGATGGTTGATAATTTGCTTTTCATTAAAAAGTAAAGATGAGGAAAATAGTTTTGATTGTTCTATCAAGAATTTTGAAGAGCTTGAAATTAATAGATATGAATGAAAGGGGTTTTCAGTTTCGTTTTTTAGTATTTTATTTAATTCACTCAAGCTCTAACCACTTATAAATTGTTTTTGAATTTTCAGTTAAATCTAAAGTTGCATCAATCACCAAGAAATTCTCATTAAATTTTTCTGAAAGCTGAAGATAGCCCTCTCTTACTTTTTTAAAAAAGTCGAGCTCTGAACTTCCGATTCTATCATTAATTTTTTGTCTTTTTAAAGAGAGCTCAGGATCGATATCTAAGAGTATTACCTTTTCGGGCCAATATCCTTCAACTGCTACATTATTGATTTCATAAATTTTATCGAAACCTAGCCCTCTCCCGACACCCTGATAGGCAACTGAAGAATAAGCACTTCTATCTGATATGATTTTCATACCGTTTTCTATTGATGGTTTGATTATCTCACTAATAAGGTTTGCTCTATTTGCAGAAAAGAGCAATGCTTCTGTCAAAGGCTCAACAGTGTATTCATGGCTGAGCAAAAGGTCTCGTATACCCTCGCCAAGTTTTGAACCACCTGGTTCCCTTACTATTTTAAAATTTATAGATTTTTTTTCTAGATGACTACTTAATGCTTCGATATAGCTTGTTTTTCCAGAACCATCAACACCCTCGAAAGCCAAATAATCCGTATTCAAATTAATGTTCCTTTTTGTCTAAATCAAATCTAATCTTATTAAAATTTGATCTCTCAATACCAAATTCCTTAAAAATTCTTTTGTATCCAATCGTAAAATTCAAAATTCCAGTAATAAATATCAAAATTGAACTTCCTATCAATACTAAATAAACTCCGTCTTGATTGAAAACTCCATCTAGATAATTTGCAGCTGTACCAGATATCAAAAAAGAAATTAATAGTGCAAGTCTTCCAATGGTATAAAAGTTGCCAAAAACTCTTCCTCGGAGTTCAGGATTAGTAGAAGCTTGCAAGTAACTTATAGTTAGAAGGTAAACCCCACCCGTACCAACTCCAGATATGAAAATTGATAATAAGATTACAACAAAATCTACTGATCTAAATGCTGAAAATAGTGAAATTCCTGTAATTATCATGCAAGAGCCTATGAGAAAATTTATTCTGTTAAACGTTGTAACAAAATAACTAAGAGTTAGCATACTAAATATTATTCCTGTTCCAAAGGAAGCAATCATGAAACCAAATGAGCTTTCACTAAAACCTAAATCTACTGTCAAAAATGTATGGCCTAGAATGAATAACGTTCCTGCACCAATTAAACAAGATGAAATTGAAAAAGCTATATTCCTAATATTTTTGGTTTTAAAAAAGTAGTTAATACCTTCTTGAAAATTCTTTATAGAAAATGGTGGATTACTACTTGCTGTATTTACATTTTTATTTTTTAGAAAATACAGTAAGTATGCAGAAAGCAAAAATGTAAAGGTGTCGAGTAAAAAAATTATCGAACCGCTCCATCCATTTCCGAATTCATTAACGACATTAAAGGTGTCGAGGTCGCTAAAAAAACCCAACAATAAAGAGGCTACAGGTAATGTTGCGTATGTTCCAATTGCAAAAAGTGAATTTGCTTTTACAAGATTCTCAGAGTCTATAATCTCGGGAACCACAGCCTCTCTAGATGGCTGCCTTATCAATGAAAAAATCTCTGAGAAAAAATTAATCATAAAAATAAAATATAAATTATCCGCAAAAAATAAAAATAAAACTAAAACCATCCTTGTAAGATCACAAAAAATCATAACTAATTTTTTATCAAATCTGTCAGCAATTAAACCAGCAAATGAGGAAAGTAATGCAGGAATTATCCTAGCTACCAAGGGAACAACTGCTGTTATCTCTGAATTTCCAGTCTCTGTACCTATGTAACTCGCTAAAGCTACAGACGCAAAGAGAGTTGCCCAATCTCCAAAACTTGATATCGAACCTGACCACCACAATAATGAAAACTGAGATCTGGAAAAAATTTTTATATTATTCATTGTTTATATAATCACTATAAATAGAATTTAAAATACTTTTTTTTTAAAATCCTGTACATTTAAAAAAAATGATGTTATCAATAAAGACATGTCGAAACCATTAGTAATTGTAGAGTCACCTACTAAGGTAAAAACAATTTCAAAAATTCTAGGTGATGGTTATGTAGTGAAATCGAGTGTTGGACATATTAGGGATCTACCAAGAAATACAAAATCTATACCTTCAGCATTTAAAAAAGAAGACATTTTGTGGGGTGCTGTCAAACCTGAGAATTATGAAAATATATATGTTATTCCGGAAGATAGAAAAAAAATTGTAAATGAACTTAAGGGACTAGCCGATAAAGCACCTGAAGTATATCTTGCAACTGATGACGATCGAGAAGGTGAAGCAATTGCTTATCATTTAAAAGAAGCACTGGAACTAAAAAAAGAACCAAAAAGAATAAAATTCAATGAAATTACAAACACAGCAGTTTTAAATGCAATTAAAAATCCAGAAACTATTGATATTGGTAAATTCAAATCGTATGAGGCAAGGAGAACTCTTGATAGAATGATTGGCTATGAGATATCGCCAAAACTTAGAGATTTAGGTGGAGCTTTTATATCTACAGGTAGAGTCCAAGGTCCTGCAATAAGGCTCATTGTTGAAAGAGAAGAGGAGAGGCTGAGCTTCGTAAAATCAAAATATTTTGAGATAAATGCAAGTTGTAAGAGTCAAGGTTTTGAATTTGCTGCAAATCTAAAAACAATTGCCGGGACCAAAATTGCCTCATCAAAAGACTTTGATAAAGAAGGAAAGAGAATAAGTAAGGATCGAAAATATCTAGATGAAGATCAATCTCGGGATATTGTAAATATACTTAGAAATTCACTGGCAAAGGTATCAAATATCAAGGAATCTCAAAGAAGTGGAAAACCGCCAAAACCCTTTAAAACCACAAGCTTACAAACTTCTTCAAAAAACAATTTAGGATTTCAACCAAGAAAAACGATGAGTATTGCTCAGAGACTATATCAGGAGGGTTTGATTACTTATATGAGAACGGATTCAATAAGACTTTCAGATGTCGCAATCAAAGCATCCAGGGAATACATTTCGTCAAATTTTAGTAGTGAGCACCTTCCCCCTGAACCAAATTTTTATGGTGATAGCAAAAATGCTCAGGCTGCTCATGAGGCTATCAGACCATCAGGAGAGAGTTTTACAACACCTCAAGAACTACTTAAAAAATATAAAGAAGATAGCGATGAATTTAAACTTTATGAATTAATTTTCAACGTAACAATCGCATCCCAAATGTCCGAAGCAAGAGGCATAACAAAAACAATAGATCTTGAAGTAATAGACAATATTTTTGGATCAATAGTTCTTGGTATCTCAGGTACCACATGGACATTTGGAGGATACAGAGATATCGCCAAAAATCTTACAGAGCAATCCCAAGAGCTTCCTGATTTGCAGAAGGGGGATAAAGTGGAAATAACAAAATCTGATTATGAGATGAAGTACACTAATCCTCCAAATAGATACTCTTCTACATCATTAATAAATAAGTTAGAAGAGCTTGGTATAGGAAGGCCTTCAACTTATGTCTCAATCATTGAAAGTATTACATCTGTATTTATAAATTCTGAATCAAGCCTCAAACCAAGAATTATTGCTCTTGCAATGATCAATAAATTCATGAAACCTTATTTTGACCCATATATCAACTACAAATTTTCAAAAGAGATGGAGGACAAGCTAGATGAGATACTAGAAAGCAATAGTCCGGAAGAAGCAAAAGTAAATTTTTTAAATGAATCGTATAAAAAAATTCAAGATCATGTTCGAAAATATGGAGAGCCTGATCCTGTTAGTTTGACATCTTATCCACTTCCTTTTGATACAAGATATGTAGTTAAAACTGGGCGAGTTCAGGACAAAATTGCATATCCATATTTACAAAGAGACGATAATTTCTATATTGGACTTCCACCAGATATAACAATTGAAGAAATAAATGAGACCTACATTTACGAACTTGAGAAATTGCAAGAAGCAAATTTGCTCAAAGAAAGAAAAGTATGCGATTGTGCAGAATGTGGAACAGCAATATATATAAAACTTGGACCGAGTGGAGGATATTATTTCCAACATGGATTGAAAGAAAAAGGTGTAAGACAACCAAAGTGTATATACCGAAATATGATTGGACCTATTTTTGAAGATGAAAATCCAGATTCATTAAATTGTGATGATGCAATAAAAAGATTTAATCTATCGACAAAGAATCCTCGTTTTGTCTGCGATGAAGAGGGTTGGAGTTATATGACTGCTGTAGGTCCATATGGTGGATTTGCCATAAAACAAAAAAATAGAGAGGTTTTTGATTTTGAGGAATTAGCTAAATTGAAAAAAAATGAAATACTTGAGTTGATAA
>CACOKA010000022.1 GCA_902627635.1 uncultured Candidatus Actinomarina sp. | reverse complement strand
TGGCATTAAAAGATCTCAATCAAACAGCATGGACAAGCTGGGATAGCGAATACAAAGAATATAGTGATAAATTATTTGAAAAATTGTTAGAGGATGAATCTCATCTAATGAAATTTCATATTTTTACACAATATGAATTCTTTAAACAATGGAATGATTTAAAAAAATATGCCAATGATAGAAAAATAAGAATTCTTGGTGATATTCCAATTTATGTAAACCATGATTCGGCAGATGTATGGTTAAATAAAGAAATTTTTGAGTTAGACCAAAGTGGTGAGATGGAGTTTGTTTCTGGTGCAGTTCCTGATAGTTTTAACAAAGAAGGACAGGTATGGGGTAATGCTCTATATAAATGGGATAACCATAAATCTAGCAACTTTAAATACTGGAAAGAAAAGTTAAACAAATCTCTAGATCTTTACGATTATCTAAGAGTTGATCATTTCGTAGGATTCTTTAAATTCTGGGCAATTCCGACAGGAGAGTCTGCACTTAATGGACACTGGAGAGAGGGGCCTCGACATAACTTCTTTGAGTCTATTTCCAAAGAGGTTGATTTAACGAAATTACTAGCTGAGGATCTTGGTGTAATTCTTAAGGAAACGAAAGAGATATTAACTAAATACAACATTCCAGGCATGAAGGTTCTTCAACAAAGAATACCAGATGATGTTGAGGACCTACCATTTTTAGGAGATACAGAAGTTATAGATAAAGAATCTTTATTTGAGGAGGCTTCTGATGATTATTTTGAGGAAACTCATCCAAAAGAATGGGATTATAATCTAGCAGCCTATACAGGAACCCATGACAGTCCTACAACTCAAGAGTGGTTTGATGAAGTTAATGATTCGAAATATAAAAATTACAAAGAATATACCAAAACCCTAAAAAATTCTTTTAACAATGATGTTTGGGATTTCATTGCTTTAGTTTGGGAGTCTAATTCCCAGTTAGCAATCACAACAACTCAAGATTTATTAAAACTTGATTCTAAAGCACGTTTTAATATTCCCGGAACATCAGAGAACAATTGGGTATGGAGACTTGAAGATTTGAAAAATTTAGAGGTAGTTAAGAAAGATCTTCAAACACTTAATAAATCAACGAATAGGGTTTAGTTACTATCTCTTATATAATCAATTACAATTTGAGCTTGCTCTTCTGTAATACGAACTGCAGGCATTGAGCCTTTTCCTTTTAAAATAGTTTGAAGCCAATATGAATCTGGTTTATTAAGCACTGATGTCGTTTTAAGACTTGGTCCTACCCTACCAGAGAAATCTTCTTGGTGGCAAGCAGAGCATCTAGCTGTGTAAATCTCTTTTCCAGTTGTGAGCTCTACAGTTTCTTGAGTTCCGCATGCAATAAATAAAAAAAGAAACAATACGATTGCTTTTTTCATGTTTATTCTTCTTCTAGGCCAGTTTTAAACTCTCTAGTTGATTTACCTAAGGATTTTGCCAAACCCGGGAGTCGCTTTGCTCCAAAAAGTAACAATAAAATCGATAAAATTATAAGTAATTCAGGTAGTCCTAATCTCATAATTTAATTTTAACTTAATCTATTCTTTATTATCTTCTAAAGATTTCTTTTGTAAAAAATTGATTATTACATATCCAAATATTGAAAAAACAAGAAAGAATATAATTTCTTCAATATTGGTTGCGTTTGGTAGTTCGGGTCTTGTTACAACAGCCTCTAATTCACCTTCGCTGTTTACTCTTGATTCAAGAACATTTCTAAATGGCCATATCTTGATAAGAGAGCCAATAAGAAATCCAGAAAGTAGTGATAATATTTCATTCTTAAAATTTGCAAACATAAATGATAAAACTCTACTAAAAATAATTAAGCCTAAGATACAACCAAGAGCAAAGACTGACAAAATTTGTAAATCAAAACTTTTAATTGCATTAATAATAAATTCATACTTTGACAGAAGTAGCAAAATAAACGATCCACTTATTCCTGGAAGAATAGTTGCGGTAATTGCTATAGAGCCTGTTAAAAATACAAAAATAGGTGTTTCCGGAGTTGAGGCTGGAGAAAGAAATGAAATAAGTCCTGCAACAATTATCCCTAAAACTAGGTAAAGAAAATTTTTATTTGTAAGTTTTTCAACTTGATTAAGGATCATAAAGGCTGATGCAAGTACTAATCCAAAAAATAATCCCCAAATCTTATATTCATGATTAGAAAGTAAATAACTAATTAAATTAGCTAATAAAAAAACGGCTGCTGTTATACCTAGATAAATTGTTAAAAGAAAATTACCATTAAGTTTTTTCCAAAAATCTTTGAACCCTTTTTTAAATAATGTCTGAAATAGGGAAAAATTAATATTTTTAATTGATTCAACAAGTTCTTCATATATGCCTGTAATAAGTGCAATCGTTCCACCGGAAACACCTGGAACAATATCCGCTGCCCCCATCGCTATACCTTTAAAGAAAAGAGCAATTTTCTGATTCAATTTATGCCTCAGACGTGTTAGGTGAAAAAATTCTATAGAAAATTGGTGATATTGTTGCAGTTAGTACAGCGAGCAATATAATCTGCTGCTCCAATGCTTTTGAAATGAGTTCAAGCTCTACACCAATTTCAGCCATAGCGATTATTAAGCTAAATCTTGCAGCTAATAAGAAGCCCCCGGCAACTAATTGTCTAATTTTTATTTTTGTAAATATAAGAAATAATGAGGGCACAATTTTTACAATTAAAGCTATTCCTAGAAGACTTAATACTTGAACATAAAATTCTGTATTTTTAAAAACCTCAATATCATAATTTAATCCAATATTTATAAAAAATATCGGTATGAGAAATCCATAGGAAAAACCTTTTAAACTGTTTTCTAAACTTCCTCGATTTGGAAATGTAAAAGCAAATAGAGTACCTGCGAGAAAAGCACCCAAGATATATTCGATATCGAATAAGACTGCCACACCAACTAAAGTTAGCATTAAAGCTATTGAGCTTCTAATGCCCATTTCCTCCGGGTCATTACCATCAAACATTCTGGAGAATATTTGTGGATTCCACCAAGCAACTCTTCGAATAATTCTAAGTATTAAAATTACAATCAAGAAATACAAAATTACATTCAAGTTAGATATAGAAAAACCTTCTGAGTGTTGCAAGGATGCAAAAACTGTGACTCCAATCAATGTAAATATATCAGCTATCAGAGCTGACATAAAAAGTGACTGACCATAATTTGTTTTGATAGTATCATCGCTTCTTAAAACAGTTATAACAATATCAACGCTTGTAGTACAAAGTACAAGTGCCAAAAATATTGGATAATCTAGAGTAATTATCAAATAAAAAGATGTAGCAACAGTTGCTACATAAATTGCAAGAGGAATTGATAATGTTTTTAAACCTTTCTCTCTGAATGTATCTAATTCTATTTCAAATCCTGATAAAAACATTAGTAACATAAAACCAAAAATTGCTAACCCGGATATAAATTCCGAAATCTTTACTATTCCCAAAACTGGCCCAACTAGTATTCCATATGCAATTTCTAAAACAATACTTGGGATACTTATTCTTTGGGCAATAAGTGGCAATAAAAAAGCACCTAAAGAAATAACTACAAGTGATAAAGCGTCAAAGTTTTCCATTAATTAGGTATATATAAAACTGAAGATTTAGCATTTTGAAGAATAAACTCTGCAATCTTTTTGCCTTGCCAATTGGACTGACTAGTTTGACTAACAATTGAAAGATCAATTTTATCTGTGAAAGAAGAAAAGACTTTTGCTTCATTTCCTTCAGCATTGACAATCTCACACTGTACTTCATTAGATAATGCTAAATCTTGAATTCTCTCACTGTTTTTATTTGATGCTGATGTATATTCTGGTTGAAGAAACTTTGGTTGAGATATGTTTAAAGCTATAACATCTGCAGATAAAGTTGAGGCTAAATCAAATGCTACATTGACAGGGCTATTATCACTAAAATCATCACTGACAAGTATTCCTATTTTTTTATATGGGAATGAAGATCTCGAAAACAACAAAGGAATACTGTTTTTATTTGAAAAATTAATATATGTTTTTAATTTTGATTTTGTAATTTCTTTTTCATCAAATGGTATAAATATGGTTCCTATAGAAAGGGAATCTTTATTGCTCTCAATTTCTTTAAGTAAAGATTTTTGTACATTATATAATTCAAAATCTTGATCTTTCATGATAGCTTTATATGTATCTGTTTGGTCTTCCTTTTGATCTGGAAATATATCACCTGAGGTTAGAATTTCTAATTTATCTGCTTTTGTATTTCTAATAAAATATTCTGCTTCAGAAAGATTTTTTAATTCATCTTCATTCTTAAGGAATACGGCAACATTTTTCCCAAACTCAAGTGGAAATCTTGATTCAGAACCAGAAAATAAATTTATAACATTTGAGAAAGCTCCTGATTGTAAAACTATTGTTACAAGATCACCTGTCTCAAGCTCAGTATCACCATGAGGAATAACAACATTTCCTTTTCTTAACAGTGCTCCTACTATAAAAAAATCAGAACCTATATCTTTTAGTTTTTTTCCTCTAGCAGGACTATCTGAGTTAATTTCAAGTTCAATCGCCTCTGCTCTACCGCCAGCAAATGCCTGGGAGACTACTCTTCTTGGTTCAAGTATGTGTTCTAATCTTCTTCCTATTAATACATCTGGGTCTACAACCTCAACGTCTAAATCTTTGTATTGCTGAGAATTTTTATCTTCATTAACTATTGAAGATAACCTGTAAATATTATTTTGTTTTGCAATTTTTAAAATTTCCAAATTCACTTCATCATCTTTAGTTAGTGTTACTAAAGCACTTGCATTTTCAATACCTGCTTTTTTCAAAACAAGGGTTGAAGTCCCATCTCCTTGATATTTTTCTATTTGCCTATTTGGATTAAAATTCCTAAGCTTTTCTTGGTCCATATCTATAACAGAAATGTTCCAGCCTGTGCTAATTCTATTAATGAGTTGGCGTGCCTCACCATGAGCGCCAACGATAA
Organism: uncultured Candidatus Actinomarina sp.; assembly: GCA_902627635.1. Classification (GTDB taxonomy): domain Bacteria; phylum Actinomycetota; class Acidimicrobiia; order Actinomarinales; family Actinomarinaceae; genus Actinomarina. Next base: position 8,766 of record CACOKA010000022.1, on the reverse strand, counting down.
TTACTTTCACGTGCTTATTATGCTATAAATTTGATTTTGATAAAGGACTACTTTTAAAAACTTGTTGAAAAATAAAGCCCTATTTCATTAGGTTTTTACTTTTAAAGTTAAGTTCTTCTTTTTTAATTATTAAAAAGAAAGTGCATTACGTCTCCATCTTGAACAATATAATCTTTTCCCTCTGACCTAAGTTTGCCAGCTTCTTTGGCTCCTTTTTCTCCATTGTTTGATATGTAATCTTCATAACTTATTGTCTCAGCACGTATAAATCCTTTCTCAAAATCTCCGTGAATTTTACCTGCAGCTTTGGGGGCCTTATCTCCAATATTTATCGTCCAGCCTCTAACTTCTTGTGGACCAGCGGTAAAAAAAGTTTGAAGACCCAAGAGTTTATAACCTGCTTTTGCAAGCTTATCTAATCCAGATTCTTTTTGACCCATTTCTATCAGATACTCCATCTTTTCGTCAATTTCTAATTTAGATATTTGTTCTTCAATGTTTGCGCATATAACTACAACTTCAGAATTGTCTTTTTTTGCATAATTTAGAATACTTTCAAGATGTGGATTATTTTCAAATCCATCATCATTTACATTTGCTACATACAAAACTGGTTTAGTAGTAAGTAATTGAAAGCTCTTCAGAATTTTTATTTCGCTATCACTAAAATTATGATTTCTCAGATTATTGCCCTCTTCAAGTGTAGGGATTATTTTCTCAAGCAAATTTTTTATTACTATTTCATCTTCTTTTCCTGATTTAGAGTTTTTTATCGCTTTATCATAAAGTTTTTCGAGAGTACTAAGGTCGGACAAAATAAGTTCTGTGTTAACGATCTCTATGTCATCAAGTGGAGACACTTTTCCAGATACGTGAACAATATCTTCATTTTCAAATGCGCGAACTAGATGTATGATTGCGTCAGTTTCTCGAATATTAGCTAAAAACTGATTTCCAAGTCCCTCTCCCTTTGAGGCACCTTCAACTAAACCCGCAATATCAACAAATTCGATAACTGTTGGAATTATTTTTTGTGGATTTACGATATCTGCTAAATTATTAAGCCTACTGTCAGATAATTGAACAATTCCTACATTTGGCTCGATAGTACAAAATGGATAATTTTCAGATTCTATATCTGCTTGGGTAAGTGCATTAAATAAAGTAGATTTTCCAACATTAGGCAATCCAACAATTCCACATTTAAATCCCATAATTTTTTCCTCTGAAGGAGAATAATCAACTTTATTATTTATTTTTACTCTGGGAGCTCCATCCAAGAAATATTTTGATTAAAGTCATATTTAAGGAGTTATATGACTGTAAAAAATAATAAAAGAACTGTTTTTGGATGGGCAATGTATGATTGGGCAAATTCAGCTTATTCAACCACTACAGTTGGTGCTTTAATGCCAGCATATTTTGCTGCAGTAGTTGTGGGAGAAGATGGATGGAATTTCGGGGGTACTAACTATTTAGCAGATGAAATATGGGGCTATGCAACCGGAATTGTAATATTTATATTCTTTCTGATCATGCCAGTATTTGGTGCAATGGCAGATATGTCAGGATCAAAAATGAAGTTTCTTAGAATTTTTGCTTATGGTGGTTCAGTTTTTGCAACAGTAATGTTTTTTCTTACTGCCGGAGATGTTTGGCTAACTCTTTTTCTTTATCTTGGAGCACAATTTGGATTTGTAGGTTCACTTGTATTTAATGATGGATTGCTTCGTGATATAACAACAGAAGATACGATTGATCAGGTATCTACAAGAGGATATGCGCTGGGTTATATTGGCGGCGGGCTTCAATTAATATTTGCTTTTGTGATTGTTTTATTTGGTCCAGATTTATTAGGTATTGATACAGGATTAGCTACAAGAATTGCAATTGCAACAGCAGGAATTTGGTGGGCAGGATTTTCATACTTTAGTTTTTCAAGAATAGAAGTTGATGAATCACCTAAAGATTTAGAGCCTGGTGTGACTTACTTTAATGCTGGGTGGAACAGTGTCAGAGAAACCTTAAGAAAAGTAAGAAGATTTCCTCAATTGCTAACATTTTTAATTGCTTATATGTTTTATTGGGATGGGGCCCAAACAATAATAAATATGGCAGGTGTATTTAGTGTTTCAGTTCTAAAACTGACAACACAAGATGTATTAATAGTTTTTGTAATCGTTCAATTTGTAGCATTTTTAGGAGCAGTAATTGCAGGTAGAGTTTCTAACTCTATAGGTCCAAAAAAGACAGTCTTGGGTTGTATTGTTTTGTTTTTCTTAGCTGGAAATGGTGGAGCTTTCTTACCTGAGGAACAACTTTTACCAGTAATTGGACTGGGCACAATTATAGGATTAGGAATGGGTGGGATCCAAGCATTGAGTAGAAGTATGTATGCAATGATGATTCCAGATAATGCACAGTCAGAATTTATGGGTTTCTTCTCAGTGATCTCAAAATTTGCGGCAATGTGGGGTCCATTGATCTATGCAGCTGTAAGCCAATCTACAGGTTCCGGTAGAAATTCTCTTCAAGTAATTTCATTGGTATTTGTGGTTGGATTTGTACTATTGCTTAGAACTGAACCAGAAAAACTAAGAATTACATCTGAGGAATGGGCTGCTAGCTAATCAACTTTGCTAGATTTGAGTATAAGCCTGACACAGTGACTGGACCTACTCCACCAGGATACGGTGCTCTTCCTATTAAATAATTATCTAAATCAGAGGTGTCGATATCTCCATATGATTTACCATCAACGACAGAAATTCCAACATCAATTACATAGGAACCTTCTTTAAAATAAGATTTATCAAATATTTTTGATTTTCCAACAGCAGATATAAAAATATCTGCATTGGATATAAATTCTTTAGGATTTGAAGTTTTACTGTGAATTACAGATACGTTTCCATTATATTTTTTTGAACTCAGAATTTTTGAAAGAGGAGAGGTTACTAACCTTGATCGTCCAGCAATAACTATGTTTTTGTCTTCTGTTTCTATTTCATAGTGTGACAGTAACTCAAGTATTGCTAATGATGTGGCAGGAATAATATTTAAATTTTCAGAATAAAGCCTACCCAAATTAAAAGTAGTAAGGCCATCAACATCTATTTCACTTGGTATTAAATCAATTACTTTTTCAACATTCAAATGTTCTGGTAGTGGAAGCTGTACAATCATTCCTTGAGATGATTCAGAATAATTAGAGATAGTATCTTCTAATTCTCTTTCTGATGTACTCTCTTTTAATTTTATCCAACTAAAATCTACTCCTAATTCCTTAGCTTTTTTTTCTTTTACAGATACATAAAGAAGTGATGCAGGATTTTCACCGACAGTAATTGCTGTTAATACTGGAGATTTATCATTTTTAGTTGTGTAATTTTCAAAAATTGATTTACTTTTAAAGTCAAGGTTTTTCGATACAGGTTTACCATATAAGATTTGTGACATAAGTTAAGTTTAATAAATCACTTGGTTAGTTTATAAATTATATCGTTAAAATGACATTTGGAGACAAATGTGGAAATTTCAAAATTAAATAATAATATTACACCTTCCGGAACAATGGCAATATCAAACAAGGCTAGAGTTCTAAAGGAACAAGGAAAGCCTGTAATTGGTTTTGGTGCAGGTGAACCTGATTTTCCAACACCTTCACATGTTATAGAGGAAGTAAAAATTGCTTCGGAAAATCCGACGTATCATAAATACACAGCAGTTGGTGGATTACCGATTTTACGAGATGAAATTTCTAGAACAACAAGAGAATACTCAAATTTTGAAGTTAACCCAGATAATGTAGTTGTAACAAATGGAGGAAAACAAGCAATACTTACAACATTTATGTCACTGCTTGATCCTGGAGATGAAGTATTAATACCTTCACCTTATTGGACAACATACCCTGAAGCAGTAAAAATTTCAGGTGGGAAGCCAGTAATTGTTAATACAGATTTTGAAAATGATTTCAAGGTTACTGTTGAACAACTTGAAAAGAAATTTACAGATAAAACCAAGGTTCTTGTTTGGGTATCTCCATCAAATCCAACTGGGGTGGTCTATTCAAAAGAAGAAGCTGAAGAAATATATAATTGGGCATTTGATAAAAATATCTGGATACTCTCAGATGAGCTTTATGAACATCTAGTTTATGAAGGAGCTACTTCTCCCTCTCCTGCAACTATTGATAAGATTCTTGAGAAAACAATTGTAGTGAATGGTGTTGCCAAAGCATACGCTATGACTGGATGGAGAGTTGGTTGGATAATAGGTAATGATGATGTCATCGGTATATCAAAAAAAATTCAGTCTCATGCCACATCCAACGTTGCAAATATTTCACAAGTTGCTGCATATTCAGCATTAAAAAATGGTTTGGATAGTACAAATGAAATGAAGATGGCATTTAATAAAAGAAGAAATTATGCACTTGATTTATTTGGAACTATAGAAAACATAAGGGTTCCAAATGCAACAGGAGCTTTTTACGTTTTTCCTGATGTGAGTCATTATACAAATGGTCTTATAGAAGGGGTAAGCACATCAATTGAGCTTTGCGATTGGTTACTAGAGAAATTCTATATTGCATTTGTGCCTGGCGAGGTATTTGGAAAAGAAGGATTTCTACGTTGCTCTTATGCACTAAGCGATCATGATCTAGAGGAAGGCCTCACGAGATTTAAAGACGCTCTAGAATCTATTTAATGAACGAAGTAAAGAAAAAAAGTTTATATTCCTGGTTACTTTTTGATTTAGCAAATACAGTATACGCATTTGTAATTCCAGGTTTATATTTTTCAGTCTGGCTTGTGAGTGAACAAGGTTGGACAGACCAAGCTTTAGGCCTTGCAACTTCAGGAGCAATGGTAATTGTTGCATTGACAGGTCCTTGGGTAGGAGCAAGAAGTGATGGATCACAAGGAAAGAAACCATTACTATTTATTACAACTGCAATCTGCATAGTTGCAACCTTTCTTCTTGGTACATTCAATGTAAATATCTCTGTTCTCTTGTTTATCATTTCATTGATTGGATTTAATCTTGGCTCAGTAGTTTACGATGCTCTTCTTGTTTCAGTAAGTAATGAAAACAACAGAGGAAAAATCTCAGGAATGGGAGTTGCATTTGGATACATGGGGTCACTTATAGGATTTGGTGTTGCATCACTTCTTCAGGAATTTGGTTATAGTTATGTTGAGATTTTTAGATCTGTTGCAATTCTTTTTTTATTATTCTCAATTCCAGCATTTTTATTTATTGAGGAGAAAAAATTTAATATTGATAAAGTAAATGTTAAATTTAGAGAATCTCTTTATATAGTTATTAAGTCGTGGAAGCATTCCAGACAATATAAGGGTCTTACTAGATTTCTTATTGGGCGATTCTTTTATGCAGATGCAATTAATACTTTAATAAGTGGTCTACTGGCAGTATATCTTGTTGAAGAAGCTGGTCTAACTGCTGAAGACAGTCAAAATTTATTAGCTCTAGCAATCATTATCTCAATTATCGGTGGTTATGTTTATGGTAAAGCTGGAGATAAATATGGTCCAAGAAAATGCACTTTATTTAGCTTGGGTTGTTGGATGGTTTCATTAATCATTGCGGTTATTTCTACAGAATTTGATATTGAGTGGTTAATCTATGTAACCGGAGTAATTGGTGGTTTTAATATCGGTGGAATATTTGCAGTTGATAGAGTGTTCATGACAAGACTTAGTCCAAAAGAACATCTTGGTGAATTTTATGGTTTGTATTCTACTGTTGGAAGATTTGCAACAATTGTAGGTCCTATTTTATGGGGCTTTATTGTTAACACTTTAAATTTAGGAAGAAATACTGCAATGTTATCTCTTGTTGTATTGCTAATGATTTCATTTTTTATTATCAGAGGTGTATCTGATGAAAGAAATCTTATAGATTAAGGCATTAAAAAAAGAAAAACCTTTTTTTCTTTTTAAATGTATTTAATTCTTCTCGTGTATTTTTTAATTTTTCTCTTAAAAATTCACTTTCAGCCTCTGCTTTTGCTGCCCTTTCTCTAGCTTCGGCCATTAACTTGTCAGCTTCATGCAAATTTCCAAGTTGATCTAAAACTTTCTTCCAAGCAGAGAGTGGAACAAGCATATTTTCCTCTTCTTGAGATTCATTTTCCTCATTTACTTTTTCAATAATTTCTTCACTCGTTTCATTCTCAGCTTCTAAATCAGAAACAGGATTTTTGTCCTCAGAAGAGAAAAAATTATATTTCTGCGACATTCTTTCTTCGTAGCTACTCATTAATTAAAATCACCTTTCATTGTTTCTAAAGTAGGGTTTTTAAACTGAAATCCTTCTTTGAGTAATTTTTGAGGAATTGCTCTTATACTATTTAAACCGAGCTGCTCACCTAGTTCCCAGCCAACAGCTAATCTCATTATTATTGGTGGTAAAGGTGGGGCAAAAAAAGCCTTATTCATTATTTTTGCGATAGCTTTTGAGAATTCTTTTTGCTGTAGTGGTTCAGGAGCAGTTACGTTTACAGGACCACTAATATTTTCATTTTCTAAACAAAACAGAAATGCTTCTGCCATATCATAAACAGAGACCCAGGAAAAATATTGTTTGCCATCACCAATTGGACCGGATAAATTTAATTTTGATATAAGCGTAAATATTTGTGTAGCAATGTTTCCCTTACCTAAAACAATTCCAGCTCTACACTTCATTACTCTTACGCCCATTTTTTCAATTTCATATAATGGTTCTTCCCAGCATTCTTCTGCAACCATTTGTAAAAATTGACCTCGATTAAAGGGTGTTTGCTCGGTAACTATCTCATCTCCGTGGTCGCCATAAATATCATTTCCAGATGCAGTAATAAATATTTTTGGATATTTTTCAGAAGATTTATATGTATCTACAAAAAGATCGGATGCCCACTTCCTAGACCAATAAATTCTTGATTTTCTTTCTTTTGACCAGCGACCACCTGCAAATGGAAGAAAACCCAATATATCTTGTGGAGCAATGCTTTCACCAGCTAAATGAATTATTGCATCAAGTTCCTCAAATTTTTCTCTATCAATTTCTTTTTTTGCTGGGCTCCAATAGATTTCATCTTCACTCTTTACTTCTCTTCTTACAAACCTTTTAACTTCATGGCCAGAGTCCTTTAAAATTTTTATTGTATTCTTACCAATAAAACCAGAGGCGCCTGTGACTCCAACTATCATTCTTCTTCATCCCCATAAAAAAGAAAGAAATCTTCAATAAGCTTCTCAAAGTCTGTGACTGCAGTACCCATATTTTTTGTAAAATTTATAGTTACAACATTTGATTGTACGAAAATATTTTCAATATCATTTGAGAATTGAAAAAGTTTCATTGCTAATTGTGCACTGATTTCATTTGTTAATGAGGCATGGGCGATGTTGTGATAAGTTTCACCATCTTGTCCCGATAGTGATCTGTTTAAGTCAAATATGACATTCTTTCCAAATTGAGTTGTCTTTAATTCAATTTTTTGACCCATTAAAATTCACCAATCTTCATTACTCTTATAAGGTTAGTTGCTGCCTCTTTATTTGGAGGTGTACCAGCGACAATAACTACTTTATCGTTTTTTAAAAAATTCATTTCTTCAGTTAGCCACTTATTAGCAATAGCAAACATCTCATCAGTTGTTTCTAGTCTATCTATCTTGATCTGTTCAACACCCCATATCAAATTAAGTTGATTAAAGGTCTTTTCAACTGTTGTAAATGTAAAAATTGAAGCATCAGGGCGATGGTTTGAAATCAATAATGCTGTTCTTCCAGTTTCAGTAAAGGCTACAATCGCCTTTGCATTAGAATCATTGGCTACCTGTACTGCTGCTTTTGAAAGTGAATTTGTTAGTTCGTCAGAAGTTAATATATCTTTAGTTGAAGTTATTTTTGCTACAGAAACATTATCTACCTCATTGCATATCCTTGCCATTGCACTGACAACCTCAATTGGGTTTTCTCCGATTGATGTTTCCGCTGATAACATTACAGCGTCGGTTCCATCGAGTATTGCATTTGTGATATCTGAAACCTCAGCTCTTGTAGGCCTATGAGAAGAAATCATTGAGGTTAACATTTCAGTAGCTGTTATGGTAATTTTTCCCTGTAAATTAGTTTCATTTAATATCTCTTTTTGAACGAGAGGTATTTTCTCAAGGGGAAGTTGTACACCTAAATCACCCCTTGCAACCATTACTCCATCTGATTCTTGAATAATTGATTTTAGATTTTTTACTGCAGACTTAAGTTCAATTTTTGCTATAACTTTTGTATCATCAACTATGTATTTCTTTACATTTGAAATATCTTGTGCGTTCCTAACAAAAGATACTGCAACAAAATCAACTCCAAGTTGATTGCCGAACTCTAAGTCTTCAATATCCTTGTCTGTTAATGTTGAAACTGATAAATTAGAATCTGGGAAAGCAACTCCTTGATTTGACCTTAATTCACCACCAATTTCTACGTGAGCAAGAATTTTATTTTTTTCTTTTTTAGTAACCCTAAGAGACAATTTGCCATCATCAATTAATATTCGTTCACCTTCACTTACATCTTCTAATAACTTTTCATAATTTATTACAATATTTTTATCATTTTTTTTGGAATCTTTGTTGTATATTTCAATTTCGGCTCCTTGAATTAACTCAAATATTTGATCTAAATTTCCAGTTCTTATTTTTGGGCCTTGAATATCTTGCATTATTGCAATGTTTTTATTTGATGATCT
>CACOKA010000021.1 GCA_902627635.1 uncultured Candidatus Actinomarina sp. | reverse complement strand
TTGCAATGATTTCAACATCACCGATAAGAATCTCATGTGTTGTTAACAAGGATGATATGCAAAAAGCTATAGACTCATTACACAAAGAATTTATTGAAGCATAAATGAAAATCTCAATAGTTGGAGCTACTGGTCTTGTAGGGCGAAATATAATTGAGCTCTGTGAAGAATATTTTGACAATTCTGTTGAATACCATCTTTATGCATCCAAAGAGTCTGAAGGCAAAACACTTCAAGTTAATGGAAAAGAAGTTTTCATTAGAGAGTTAAGTTCAAAAAATATTGAGTCGTGCGATATTGCTTTGTTTTCAGCTGGAGGAGAAAGATCAAGAGAATTTGCAAATCAATTTGTGGACAAAGGCGCTTTCGTAATCGATAATTCATCATCTTTCAGAATGGAAAAAACAGTTCCTCTTGTTGTTTACGGTATTAATGAAGACATAATAAAAAACGATTCGAAAATTATAGCCAATCCAAACTGTACAACTATGGCCCTTGTTATGGCTTTAAAACCATTACACGATATTTTTAATTTATTAAGTATTGTTCCAGTTTCATATCAAGCTGTTTCGGGTTCAGGCAAGAGTGCAATTGAATCGTTGGAAAATGAACTTTCTAACCTTTCAACACCCGGATCAGCCCCTGATGAAAAATATTATCAATCTCAGATAGCGAAGAATGTAATTCCAATTGCTGGAAATATTACAGAAAATGGATACTCAGATGAAGAAATGAAGTTTTCTAATGAGTCAAAAAAGATTTTGGACATACCGGACTTAAATGTTGAACCATCTAATGCAAGGGTAGGGGTTGAAACTGGACATGGTATATTTTGTACTGCAACATTTGAAAAAGATGTTGATGTTGTATCTGCTATTGAATCATTGGAAGCATTTGAAGGTGTAGAATACTGGAAAGAAACTTATCCGACACCTCTTGATGCTCAAGGAAATAAAAACATCTTAGTCTCTAGAATGAGATCGGGTCTTACAAGCAATAAAATACTAAACTTCTGGGCAGTTGGTGACAATCTCTTAAAAGGAGCAGCATTGAATGCTGTTCAAATTGCTAACCACCTATACAAAAATGATTTCTATACCAAATAAAGTTCCCAGAAAGAAAAGAGTTTTTCTAGGACCTTTGAGTAGGAAAATACTTAAACTTTCAAACTGGGAAATTACAGGTGAATTTCCGAATTATAAAAAAATAATATTAATTGGAGCACCTCATACAGCAAATAGAGATGCCTGGTACGCACTTCTTGCAGTACTGGCCTTGGATTTAAAGATAAATTTTTTTGGTGCAAGGTGGATATTTACCAGACTTCCAAGCCCTTATACTTTTTCAAAAGATGTTGATCGTTTAGGAATTCCCTGGCCTTTAGGGTGGTTGCAAAAAATAATACTTTTAAAACTTGGAGGTATACCAGTTTATAGAAATAAATCAAAAGGATTAATAAAGGGTGCTATAGAAGAATTTTCAAAAATGGAAGAATACGTTCTTGCAATTGCTCCAGAAGCTGGGACAGAGCAGGTAAAAAAATTTAGAAGTGGCTTTTATTATTTGGCAAAAGAACTGGATATACCTTACTTACCAATCGAGTTAGATTTTAAAAATAGAAGGTTTCATGTACAAAAAGAACAGTTTGTATCTATGTCATTTGAAGAAGAGTCTAAAAAAATTATTTCACTTTTTGAAGGGGTGGAAGGAGCTTTAAGAAAATTTAAAATGCTAGAAGAAACGGAACAAAAAGACTAAGCATATAATTTCCTACGGGAATTTTTTTTAATCCTAACAAGTTTATTCCAACACCAATTAACAATACCCCCCCAATTCCTGCAATCGAGTCAGATATTTGTTGTTCAATATTTGTATTAATTAATAAAGCAAACAAAGTAAATATTCCTTGATAGATCAATATTGAGACACCCGAGTATACGGCTCCTTTACCACCACTTGAAGTTATGAAAATTACAAGGAAACAGTCCAAAGCAGTTTTGATTAATAATAATTCCAAGTTTGACTCGACAACATCAAAGAAAGGCCCAATAATTGCTAGTGGTCCAGTAATTACAATTAATGTAGTTGTTAGATAACTTTCTATAAATTTAGTTTGGTCACTTTCACCTTTTTCAAATTTTAAATAGAGATAATCTCCAAAATTTTTTACTCTATCTTCAATCTTTAAATAGCTTCCAATAATTGAGCCAACTATTACAGCAAACAGGGTGAATATAAAATCTGGACTTTTTAAAGTTTCTCTAAACCCTAAAGCCAAAACTAAAAGACCGAGTGGTAGGAGATTTTCATCAAAGTTTTTGAGTTCTTTTTTAAAAATTATTCTGGCAAGAATACCAGAGACAATAACACCAAATCCATTAATTAGCGTTCCAATTCCTGGGATCATTAGTTACTAAAATCGCTATGGCTTTTACTTGGTGTAGGTCCTTCTTGGCCTTGATACTTACTTCCATAGCTGACGTCACCATACTTAGCCTCTGATGGTGTATTTAAATAATAGAAAGATATTTGTCCAATTTTCATCTCTGGATATATTTTGATTGGTAAGTTTGCAACATTTGAAAGTTCTAATGTTAAATAACCTGAAAATCCAGGATCAACAAATCCTGCAGTTGAGTGAATTAATAAACCTATCCTACCTAGTGATGACTTACCTTCGAGTCTTGCAACAATCTTATTTGATAAAGCAACTTTTTCATAGGTTGTGCCCAAAACAAATTCACCAGGATGGAGTACAAATGGTTCGTCCTTTGATGCCTCCACTAGAGTAGTTAAATCTTCCTGGGGTGATTTTGGATCTATATGACTATATTTATGATTTTCAAAAACTCTGAATTCTGTTCCGACCCTTAAATCAACACTGGAGGGCTGGATATATCCTTGATCTAATGGTGATATTTCGATCCACTTATCTTCTAAGGCTTTTTTAATATCTTTATCTGAAAGCATTTTTCCTCACGTTTAAAGAATATACTAATCTAAAAATTTTTGTTTTTAATTATTTAGCAAAGAAGCAACTGTCCATGCAGTAATTATGAATCCTATTGTCCCCAAAAAAATTGTTCTTGATTTGTAAAACTCATTATCGTTTTTATCTTTATTTATAAAAGCAAGAAAGCTACCAGCAAACATAGCTGAGCCAAGGCCTAACATTAAAAGTCTTATAGTTAAATCGAGTGCAAATGGGTCATTCATGACATTATTGTTATCATAATAAAATAATGGATACAAGAGATATAGTTGATATTTTTAATAGATTCGATGTTTCATCAATCAAAGATGAGAGTAAATACAAAATTTCTACTTTGGGAAGTATTACAAATCTTAACTATAAAGTTGAGATAGGTGATAAAAAATTTGTTCTTAGAGTGCCTGGAGAAAATCCAGATTTAATAAACAGAATATCTGAAGGATATAATGAAAAACTCATTCAGAGTATCGGAATATCATTGCCATTAATTGTATTTGAAGAAGAAACTGGTCTAAAAATTTCAGAATATTTTGAAGATTTATATACTTTTAAATCAACCGATATGCTTGATATAAAATTTAGAGATGACGCATTGAACCTACTAACTATTCTGCATAATTCAGAACTTAAATTTAAAGAAAATTTCTCTCCTCTCAACGTTTTTAAAAAATTAGTCAAAACAAATGACAAAATTGAAGATGAAGCAAAAACTGTCGGTGAAGAGATAGTCAAAGAACTGAATAAAATTGGTCTTGATAGTAAGCCATGTCATCAAGATCTCTACCATGCTAATTTTGTTTATTTTAAAGAAAAAGCATATTTGATTGACTGGGAATACTCTTCACAAGGGGATCCATTCTTTGACTTCGCAGATTTTATATGGCAGAACGGGCTAGAAGATAATATGGAAATAATTAATGATATTTATTCAAAAATTGGAATTAACAATGATCAAATTAAAACAAAAATGGAATTATTTCAGATTTTATCAATGATTACTTGGGGCTTTTGGGCAAAAAGAAAATCTCCAAAAGACAATAGAGGTCAAGAAGCATTAATTTCTGCAATAGAAAAGTATGATAATAATTTTTCTTAAAAGATTTAACTATATTAATCTACTTGGGTTAGAATTTCGCAGTACGAAAAAAGGATAAATTTAAATTTTATGGGATCTTTGATTAAAAAAAGACGTAAGAAAATGTCTAAACATAAATACCGAAAACGTCGTAAATCAAATAGACATAAAAAGAAGTCTGTCTAAAACTCTCTACCTTCACTATTAAGATAATCTTCAATTTCCTCGACTAGATTATCCTCTGAAAAACTATCTTCGATGCTTACTTCTGCCTCTTCAAGTTTTGATACGTATTCAGCGAGATCTTCAGAGTTCTCCATAGCTTTACTAATTTTTGTATCAAACTGTTGTCCTTCTGATTGAATACCTGAATCATCTATATCAATTTTTAAGATTTCAGAAGTTTTATTCATTAAGGCACCAATACCCTTTGGGTAAGCGCCAGAACTTAAATAATGGGGAACTGCTGCCCATAAACCTGAAGTTTCTATTCCGTTACTTCTTAAGTCATGGCCAACAACACTAGTAATTCCAGTAGGTCCAGAATAATTTGTCGGAAGTACATTAAATCTTGAATTAAAAGTTGGATCATCGCTTACACCAAATATTGGTACTGGTAAAGTATGTGCAACTTGGCCAAAAAATGCACCTAAAGTAACTGCTCTTTTTACACCAAGTTCAATTAGTACTTCTGATATATTCTGTGAATATTTTTTCCATTTCATTGAAGGTTCTTCTCCAAAGACTAAGATCACTTCTCTTTTAAGCTTGTAATCTTCAATAGAATAAAAAGTTGTTTGTGGCCAGTGAAAGTTTCTTTCCCCAATTGCTTTTACTTCAACAACGGGCCTTCTCATTTGATAGTTATAAAATCCCTCGGAATTAAGTTCTGCGAAAGGTTCAACATCATAGGTACCGCAAATATTTTCAATACAACCACTTGCAGTGTTACCAGCGTCACTCCATCCCTCAAAAGCAAGAATTGCTACAGGGTCAGATAGAAGTGGCTTTCTATACCAAACAACATCTTCCATAAACGAAGATTAATATTTAAAAAATTTTATATAAAAAGAAATTAGAGTTTTCTGGATGAGTTTAAAACTACAGATAAACTTGATAAAGCCATAGCTAAAGCAGCCATACTTGGAACAATACTCCCACTTACAGCAATTGGAATCATGATTATGTTATATATAAAGGCAAAAAATAAATTTTGAATAATTCTTTTATTTGAATTTTTTGAAATATTAAAAATTTTGTTTAATATTTCAAGGCCCCCTTTAAAAATAATAATGTCGCTAACACTTTGCGCGATTTGTGTGCTTTGAGAAAAGGATAAACTTACATTTGCTTGTTTAAGTGCAGGTGAATCATTAATTCCATCGCCAATGAAACCTACCGTTTTATCGATCTGCTTTTCTTGAATATATTTTAATTTATCTTCTGGGGACTGATTGCCTAACACATTTTTGATATTTAAATCATTTCCAATTTCTTGTACTTTTTCAGTTTTGTCTCCTGATAAAATTTCAATTTCATAATCTTTTGAAAGATCTTTAATGATATCTTTATTTACAGTTTTATCTTCTACTAGCCTTACCTTAAATTCCTCATTATCAATTATTAATTCAAGATCTCCTTTTAAATCATCTTTCGACCTAAAAACAGAAACTTTTTTGTTTTCAACAACTCCACTAACACCAATTCCTGGTGTTTCAATAAAATTATCTACAGGGAACAGACTCAAATTTTTTATTTCCGATTCCAAAAGTATGCTTTTAGCAATAGGATGGTTTGATTTTTGTTCAACAGACGCAAGTACTCTCAATACTTCATCATCAACAATTTTACCTTTTGAATCTGAGATGCTTTCTATTTTGAAAATACCAGAAGTAAGAGTTCCAGTTTTATCAAAAACTATTGTGTCTAAATTTTTGAATCTTTGAAGATAGTCAAAATTTTTAAAAATAAAACCATTACGATTTGAAACTGAGGCAGTCCTAAATAATACGATAGGAGTTGCAAGTCCTAGAGCACAAGGGCAGGCAACAACAAGAATCGCAATTGTTGAACTGATTGTCTCTGAAAAATCATTTTCTAATACAAACAATTTAAATATCATGTTTGCAAAACTTAAAATCAAAATAGAAGGAACAAAGATATTTGTTATTTTGTCTACGAGATCTTGAACTTCAGGCTTACTTGTCTGGGCCTTCAAAATTAATTTTTCAATATGGTTTAAAGTTGTCTCTCCCTCTTTTTTTACTACTTCAACTTCAATATCATCACCAAGATTAATTGAACCAGATACAATTTCATCACCCTCTTTTTTTGTAAGAGGTTCAGATTCACCAGAGATTACGCTTTCATCAACTTCAGAACTACCACGTATGATTACACCATCAAGAGGAATGATTTCGCCTTTCTTAACTATGATTACATCACCAATTTCAATTTTATTTAAAGGCTTGCGAACAGTTATTTGATTTTCGTAAACATTTACATCTTTGGGAATACTTTCGATTATTGAGTCTGATACTGAAACAGATGACTTAATTGAAATATCTTCTATAGTCTTACCAAGGAGAATGAAGCTAATTATGAATCCTCCTGTCTCTAAGTACATTAATTCTCCATTAGTTGGCAAAATTCCAATAGCGAAAGAGGAGAGACTACCAATAGAGATTAATGTATCCATATTGAAATTAAGTTTTTTTATATTTTTTAAAGCAGATACGTGAAATTTTTTACCAAAAACAAAAATTATTAGTGAACCTATTCCTAATGCGGCGAGACCTTGATCAGCCCCAATGAGTGGGTTGATACTAAGCGTAAATATGAGAGAAAGAAACGGAGTAAGAAATTTTCTTATATTACTTTTTTTCTCCTCGGTTATTTCTTCTTGTGCCGAATATCCAATTGATCTAATTCGTTGAATATATTCATCAGAATTATTATCTTCGGGATTAACTTCTAAGATTGCTTTTTTTAGGGGGAAGTTTACAACTACATCTTTGACAGATTTTTCTTTTGTTAGAACTCTCTCTATTCTTGCAGCACATGCTGCACAGGTCATTCCTTCAACAGATAGAACTAACGTTTTTGTCTCAGCTGACAACGGTATAGCCTTGTTCATCAAGAAGTGATTTAACAAGATCTAAATTTATCTCTTCTGAGGACTCAAGTGTTACATTTTTTGTCTGAACATCAACATTAACTGATTCAATATTTTCAACACCTGACAAAGTGTTTACAATCGTACTTTTACAATGATCACAACTTATTTCGGGAACGTTAAAATTAGTAGCCATAATAGAATAATAATTGTTGGTTGTTTATATTGTTAAGTTCAATTTTTAAACTTATGCAGTTTCTTGAAGAATTCTTCCTCTAACTCTTGGGTATTTAACAGGAGCATGGTTAAAGCAGTGCTCTCTTTTGTTATAGATACTTAATTGAGTATTGCAAGATTCTTCTTTACAAACTCTGCCCTGGTCAAAACTCTTTGAAGGTCTTATACCACCTTTAATTTGACTTGCTTTTAATCCGTCAGTCATTTAATTCCCCACTTTGTGAATATATTCACAAGCTTAACAAACATTTGAAAAACCTGCAACTTTTTCCAAACTTTTTATCCAGCTACGTATAGTAACATTTGTTTATGGAAATCAAACTAGAATTTTGTATTGTTTGAAACTATACACCCCGTGCAGTTAGTACGGTAGAAGACATACTTGAAAAATACGGAAAAGAAGTAAAATCTATTGATCTTATTCCGGGAACAGGTGGTGTTTTTGAATTGTATTTAAATGGTGAACTTATTTATTCAAAACTTGAAACTGGAAGGCATACAAACGAAGGTGAAATATTAGAGTTAATGGAAAAAGCACTTAGTTGACATATCCATTTGATCTTTCCCTAGTTGAGCTTATATTTATTTCAATACTTCTATTTGTAAGTGCAGCGATTCAAGGAATATTAGGTTTTGGATTTGCTGTTATTTCTTCACCAATACTTGTCCAAATTGAGCCACTACTAGTGCCACAAATTCTAAGTTTACTTGCCTTGCCTATGACTTTCCGTATATATCAACGTGAAAAAAAAGAAGTAGATTGGAAACCGTTTAAATTCTTATTCCTAGGAAGAATTATTGGTGGCCCTTTGGGTTTATTGCTCCTTATTAACTTGAACGAGAAACTACTTTCAATAAGCGTAGGAGCAATTGTACTTTTTGCAGGAATTGCAACATTATTTAACTGGACTGTGAATAGGAATAATAATTCGTCATGGATCGCTGGAACATTATCTGGAATATTTGCAATGATTGCAGGAGTAGGGGGCCCTCCTATTGCAATTTTGTACAGAGGAGCTTCGGGTAAGGAGTTCAGACCATCGTTAAACGCTGTTTTTACGTTTGGAATAATGATAACACTAAGTCTTCTGCTTTTTAGTGGTGAGATTTATAGAGATCATATAATTTTATTTTTATATCTTGCAATTCCAGTTGCTGTGGGATTAAGAATATCTTCTTTACTGTTTTCAGATGTCTCTGACAATGCAATTTCAAAAGGAGTAACATACTTTTCAATAATCTCAGGATTGGTTGTTATATTCAGAAATATAATTTAGTTTTGAAATCTGAATTCGGAGTTAACATTAAATAGACAATGAATACTAGAGTCATCATATCCTCAGTGCTATTTTTTTTGAGCTTCCCCCCATTTAATTTCTGGTATTTAATTTTTCCATCTCTGTTCTTTTTTTACTCAGGGATTTTATTAAGTAGTAAACCATTTCTTTCAGGTCTAGTATTTGGATCAATATCATTTGGTGTAATTTTATTTGGTATCCAATCAATTGGCTACGAAGCTTGGATTCCTCTTTTTCTTCTTATGGGTCTTTTATATGGATTTTATGGAAAACTGTTAAAATTTATTGCTGTAAAAACCAATAACAATTTTTTTATATTGATTGGAATAATAAGTACTTTTGATTTACTAAGGGCATACTTTCCATTTGGTGGTTTTCCATGGGGTTCAACTTCAACAGTTTTAATTTCAGGATATAGAGATACCACGTTCAATCTCCTACCAAGCATTTTTAAAACATTTGGTCCGACGGGTTATTCTTTAATCATTCAATCGTTGACTCTTTTAGTTGTCTTACTTGTTCTTGAAAATAAAAAGAAACATACATACTTGAAAGATTCACTAGTTTTTTTCATTTTAATATTTACACCTCTTTCATTATTTTTACTAAACGACAGTTTTAATTTATTAGACAAAAATAATAAATCTGAACAGATTAATGTTGTGATTGTCCAGGGAAATAGTCCTTGTCCCGGAGCAAAAAACAGATGTAATAATGAAAGAGCAAGAATATATGAAAGCCATATAAGTTTAACAAAAAGTATAAGCTCCAAAAAAGATTTGATTATTTGGCCTGAAAGCTCGACCGGTTTTAACAATGATCCTCTCATTCACGATCGGGTATTGACCGATATTCAAATAGAAGTTGAGAGGTTAAATTCTTATTTTTTAATTGGTGGAGACAGACCAATACGGGAAACTAATTTTGAAAATTATGGTCTATTTATCAACAATGAGGGAAAAATTGTAGATCAATATCTGAAACAACATCCAGTTCCTTTTGGAGAGTACATTCCTTTTAGGAGATATCTTGATTGGATCCCTTCCCTTTCGCTAGTTCCTAGAGATATGATTAGGGGAGAACAAGAGAAAATATTTCAAATGGGATCACATAAATTGGCCTCTGTGATTTCTTTTGAGGGATCATTCCAAAGATATATTCGAAGTAGTGTTCAGGCTGGAGCAGAGATTATTGTAATTCTTACAAATCAAGCCAGCTATGGAGAAAGCGGAATGTCTGATCAATTTATATTAATGTCTCGTGCAAATGCGATTTCAAATGATAGGCCTGTCATACATTCTGCAATAACTGGAAAATCTGCATTCATCGACAATAATGGAAAGGTTTTATCACAGACAAATTTATTCACATCTGAAATCTTAAACGAAAACATAAATCCAATTAACTCACAAACTCCATTTAGTTTGTTTGGAAATTACTTTAATTATCTAATAGTTGTTATTGCATTTGTTATTTTCTTAAGAGCTAGAGTTTTAAGTTAGTTTTCAAGACCCTCATTAAAGTGCAAATTTTTCATTGCTGCAGCTTCAACAATACCATCTTGGTAGGCTCTCAGATCAAACTTATGTAACACTGCTATTAAATGATCAAATATATCTGACTGAATGTTTTCATATTCAACCCAGTCAGTAGTTTTTGTAAATGTATAGATTTGTATAGGGACACCCTGGTTTGTTGGTGATAATTGTCTTACTAAAAATGTCATGTTTTCAGTATCTAGATTTTCATTTTGTCTGAGATAGCTTTCTATATAGGCTCTGAATGTACCAATATTTGTAAGATTTCTTTGTTCTGTTATTGATTCTCCAGATGCTAATTCGTTGTTAAATGTTTCTAACTCTTGTTCTTTTTCATTCAGATAATCTTTAATAGGAGCAATTTTTTTTAATTTTTTAATTTCTTCAAATGTTAAAAATTTAATACTTGAGATATCAATACTTATTGATCTCATGATTCTTCTACCACCATAATCAGACATTCCTCTCCAGTTTTTGACTGATGTAGAGATTATTTTTGAGGTAGGTATGGTTGTTATGGTTTTATCCCAGTTTTGTACTTTTACTGTGTGAAGAGCTATGTCAATTACATCCCCATCAGCTCCATATTCTGGGACCTCTATCCAGTCCCCATTATTTATGATATTGTTTTGGCCAATTTGAACTGATGCAACAAAAGATAGAATTGTGTCTTGAAATACTAAAAGGAGAACTGCTGTGAGTGCCCCAAGACCACTTATATAATATGTAACTGACTGTCCAGATAAAATTGCAAAAATAATAATGAATATAAATGCGTTCAGAATAATTTTTACTATCTGAATATAACCTTTAATTGGTCTGTCTTTTAATGCTTCATATTTGCTTGATGCATTATTAAATATTGAAAGCAATTCATTTAAAGACAATCCCAAGAACACTGCTAACAGTGAACTAATTATTCGTTGACTAATTTCACTGTTTAATAATTCTGTTGAAAAGTCTGTAAACAATATTCCATTTAAAAAAGTAAATACAGCAACAAAAGATACTCTATTTAAAAATTTTTTTTCTAAAAAAAGATCATCAATGATAGTATTTGTTTTTTTCGCAATACGTTTAAGAAGTGGAAAAATTACTGTTCTTAAGGCTATATAAATACCCAGACTGCTTCCTGCAACAACTAGCAGTTTTAAATTATCTTCTACCATATAAGCATGATACCTTAGTCAGAATCCTCTTTGTTGACCTTTCCAAGGGGGAGGAGTATTGTTTTCAAACTCTTCAACGCTTGGACCATGTAAAGCTTTCAATTTATTTAAACCAATAAAATATGAAACTACCAAAAGAACTAGAGTAGTTTGGTTTGAAGTTGCCAATTTAATAATTGCAAGCACTTCAGGGTTATCAAAAAATAAAACTTGTAAACCACCTTTTGCTCCAAGAAATACGACCCACAAGATCGCAACACGATTATAAGCTGGTTTTACTGTTGGTAATAAATACCACTCTTTAGGCCATTTTCTAAAATACATTGATGAATAGATCGTAAATGGTTTTCTCAATACGATTGATACCAATCCTATAAATGCAATGGTCAAATCTCTAATAATGCCTGGTAGAAAAAAACCTGATGCAGTCCCTTGAATCTGAGCAATTAACAAAGCAACTAAAGTTCCAAGAACACCGTAAAATGCAAATTTAATTTCATCTTTTTTTACCAACCTGTAGCCAAACGTCAGAGCAACCAACGTGGCTGTACTTATAATTGCAATATTTAAATCAAAAAATCTAAATGTTAAAACAAAGAACACTGGAGCAAGAATTGAATCAAAGATATTATTTTGTGATTCATTTAAACCCAGTACTTCACTTTTTATCTCAATGAATTGATTTTTAAATCTTTTAAACAACAGAATTTATTTTTTCTTCAAAATTTTTATTGGTTTTCTCAGAAAGAAAACTTTTTACAATTTCCTGTAATTCTTTTTCTTCAACTTTCTCAAATTTTGTTGAAATATTTTCTATATAAGAATCTAAGTTATCAATTTCAAATGATTGAGATTGCAAAAATCTGTATGCTTCATCCCTTTCAACCCCTTTAGTTACTAGATGAGATAGAAAAGATTGAGTTAGCAAACTCACTTTTGCTGAATTAATATTCGAATTTATTTTTTCATGATTAATGTTGATATTTTTGAATAGCTCTTTCATCTCAATTGTTGAAAAACAAATGAGATGAAAACTATCTGGAAAAATGATTCTTTCTACTGATGAATTTGATATATCTCTTTCATGCCAAAGAGATATATTTTCAAGCGCACTTACAACATAACCTCTAAGGATTCTTGAAATTCCTGATATTCTCTCAGAAGTAATTGGATTTTTTTTATGTGGCATTGCAGAAGAACCTTTCTGTTCGCTTGAAAATGACTCCTGAATTTCACTAACCTCTGAACGTTGATAACCTCTTAGATTTATAGCTATACGATCATAGGAACTTGCAAGCATTCCTATAGAGCTAATCACTTCAGCATATCTATCACGGCTAACAATCTGGGAAGCAAATAGCTCTGGTTTTAGGTTTAAAGTCTCTAAAGATTTTTTTTCAATATCACTGTTAATTATGGTGTAGTTCCCAACAACTCCACTCAGCTTTCCAATGCTAATATTTTCTTTTGCTCTTTCAAGACGTTCTTTATTTCGATGTATCTCCAACAACCAGTTTGAAATTATATTTCCAAGGAAAGTTACTTCTGCAAATACGCCGTGAGTTCTCCCGATTATTTTGGTATCTTTTTCTTTTATTGCAAGATTCTTCAAAGTACCGATTAATTCATTAACTTCTCCTATTAGGAAATCTAATGATTCTAAAATTAATAAACTATTTGATGTATCAACTACGTCTGAACTAGTTAGGCCGTAATGTATCCATTCGGAATCTTCATTTACCTTATCTTGCAATATGTCAACAAATGAAGCTAAGTCATGGTTTGTTACTTTTTCTCGAGCTTCAACTTCTTTTACGGTTACATTTGCAGCAAGTATTTTTTCTGACAAACCTTTAGGTACGATCCCTTCCTCTTCAAGACTTTTTGTAACAGAGGATTCAACTTTCTTCCAAGTGCTTAACTTGTTTTCTTGACTCCATATATTAACTATTTCTTTTACTTCGTATCTTTTTATCATTTATCTAATTATATTTTGGTTTCTCTCTGGTCCAACAGATATATATTTAATTGGCACATCGATGAAATCTTCAATAAATTCAATATATTTTTTAGCATTCTCAGGAAGTGCATCATATTTTATAATTCCAGAAATATCTTCATCCCATCCCTTAAATGATTCATAAATAGGTTCACACTTATCTAATATCTCATCAACTAATGGATAGTTTGTAATTTTTTTATCTTCAAAGCTGTATCCTACGCATACCTTGATTTCCTCAAGGCCACTTAAAACATCTAATTTTGTTATAAATAATTGACTTAGAGAGTTAATCCTTGTCGAATATTGTAATGAAACTAAATCTAGCCATCCACAACGTCTTCTTCTTCCAGTAACTGTTCCAAACTCAGCCCCTTTTTCAATCATGTAATCACCAATTTCATTTTCTTGTTCAGTTATGAAAGGACCAGTACCAACTCTAGATATGTAGGCTTTGGTTACACCAATTACTTCATCAAAATTTAAAGGCCCAATTCCAGATCCAGTAGCTGCATTACCTGCACTTGTATTTGAACTTGTGACAAATGGATATGTTCCATGATCAATATCAAGAAGAGTGCCTTGGGCTCCTTCAAATAAGATATTTTTATTTTCTTTTATTGAATTAGATATAACTAATGATGTGTCGTCCGCAATTGATGAAACAAGTTCTTTGTATTTTTTATACTCCTCGACTATTTCGTCAAAGTTTATAGAATTTCCACCATAAATTTTTTCAATTATTTGATTTTTTTCCTCAAGATTATTTCTTAATTTTTCATAAAATTTTTCATCAGATAAAAAATCTTGTATGCGTATACCTTTTCTTTGTATTTTGTCACCATAACAAGGTCCTATACCTTTTTTAGTAGTTCCAATTTTTTTATCACCTAAACTCTCTTCAATTAATTCATCAAGAATTTTGTGATATGGCATGATGATGTGTGCGTTATATGAAAGCTTTAATTTAGTGGTGTCTATATTTTTACCATTTAAAGTTTCAATTTCATTTTTCAAAACTTCAAAATCAATTACACATCCTGAACCAATGACTGGAGTACATGAATCATACATCACTCCTGACGGAACCATTGAAAGGGCAAATTTTTCATTACCAACAACAATTGTGTGACCTGCATTGTTGCCACCTTGGAAGCGGACTACAAGATCAGCTTTTGATGCAAAAAAGTCTGTGACTTTACCTTTGCCTTCATCGCCCCACTGAGCGCCTAAAACAATGGTAGTTGACAAC
>CACOKA010000020.1 GCA_902627635.1 uncultured Candidatus Actinomarina sp. | reverse complement strand
GCTTTTGATGTTTTAGATTCATACAATATTCTGCAGAAAATTGAAAGATTTAGTGACTTTAGTCCTGAGATTGCAGTTCCAGCAATAGAAGAGTGCGCAAAGTTTGCAGAAGAGGTTTTAGCTCCTATTAACTCTGTAGGTGATAGTTATGGAGCAACATTTAAAGATGGAAAAGTGACTATGCCACCAGGTTTTCTTGAAGCATATGATAAGTTTAAAAAAGCTGGCTGGGCCTCTATGTCCCTTCCTTATGAAATAGGGGGAGGGGGTATGCCTTACACACTTTCAGGGGGAACTCTTGAGATACTCTGTGCTGCAAACATGTCTTTTGTACTAGGACCGGGATTGAGTATTGGTGCAATTTCAGGAATAAATTTCAATGCAAGTGAAACTCAAAAAGATAAGTATCTTCCAAAGTTAGTTTCTGGTGATTGGACAGGAACAATGAATTTAAGCGAACCTCAATCGGGATCAGACTTAAATCATATAACAACAAAAGCAGAACCTCAAGAGGATGGGACTTATAAAATCACTGGTACAAAAATATGGATCGGCTCAGGTGAGCATGATCTTGCAGAAAACATCATACATTTAGTTTTAGCAAGAATCCCTAACTCTCCTGAAGGGTCAAAAGGCATTTCAATGTTTATAGTTCCAAAAATTTTAGTAAATGATGACAATACCCTAGGTGAAAAAAATAATGTTAATTGTATTTCAATTGAAGAAAAATTAGGTATCCATGGAAGTCCAACATGTGTCATGGAGTATAAAAGCTCAACAGGTTTCTTGGTTGGTGAAGAAAATAGAGGACTTAATTATATGTTTACCACAATCAATGAGGCTCGTATAAGGGCTGGTGGGCATGGTTTAGCGTGTACAACAGGTGCTTTGCAAGGTGCTGCCCAATATGCGAGAGACAGAGTCCAAGGTCGCCCTGTTGGAATGTCAAAGGAAGATGCTAAAAATTCAACAATTATTGATCATGCAGATGTAAGAAGAATGCTTATGACAATCAAATCATACTCAGATGCAATGAGATATATGATGTATGACAGTCAGATGATGTTAGATTTTTCGTATTTTGGAGATGAAGGCACTAAAGACTTTGGTGAAGAAAGATGTGGAGTATTGACTCCTATAAGCAAGGCATGGATATCAGATTTAAGTGTAGAACTTACATCAATGGCTATACAGGTTTATGGAGGAATGGGTTATGTTGAGGAAACTGGAATTGCACAATACTTTAGAGATGCAAGAATTGCACCAATATATGCTGGTACAAATGGTATTCAAGCATTAGATCTTATATTCAGAAAAATCTCTTTAAACGAAGGAAATGCGGTTAGTGAATTATTTGAGGACATTGAAGAAATAGCGAAGCAACTAATAGACAATAATGACTTCAAAAATCTCGGTGAGATTTTAAGCAATCATTTAACTCAACTAAAAGAAATAACTAGTTTATTGAATATAAAGCTCACCAAGGGTGATCTCACTCATGCTAGTGGTGTAGCTACACCTTATCTTAAGATGTTTGGTCAGGTCTTAGGTGGTTATTACATGGGGAAAGCAGCATTAACTGCACAAAAACAGATAACTGATAAAGATAGTGAATTCTATAATGACAAAATTACGTTATCAAAATTTTATATTAAGCAGCTACTTCCGCTAGCTTCTGGATATGAACAGTCAATAAAATCTGATGTTGATGTTTTATTCAGTATCAACTCTGAAAATTTTTAATTATTCGAGAAGCATACCTTCAAAGTTTTTTATCTCTTTAGTTTTATTAATCAAATTTTTAAGCTCTTTTCTTAATAGTGGAGTTTTATCTTTAGATAATTTTATCTTGCTATCTTCTTCGAGTTCAATTCTTATATTTAGAGTTTGATCTTTTTCTAAATCTTTAAAGTCCTCTCTTTGATGAGCTCCTCTGCTTTCTTCTCTATTTAGTGCACTCAATAATGTAGCTTCTGAAGAAACAATTGAAGCTTCTAGGTCAAATGCAAGCATTAAATCTTGATACCCCTCTGAGTCTGGTCGAACATCAAGATCTTTAGAAGCATTCTTTAAACTTTTTATCTCGTCCAATCCTTTTTTCAACTTCACTTCACTTTTAACAACGCCGCCATATTCCCACATGATATTTCTAAGATCTCTTTGAAGTGGCCTAGCTACTTCAGTTCCATTTTTAATTGAAGAGTTTAGATTATCATGAGCTTGCTGTATGACTTTTTTTGATCGTATATGAACATCAATTTCCTTCGAACGTTTTGATGCGGCATCTCCTGCTCTTTTACCAAAAATAAGTATTTCAGCGAGAGAATTACCTCCTAATCTATTTGCTCCATGTAATCCTGCAGTAACTTCTCCTGCTGCATATAAGCCTTCGACACCGGTCCAGTGTTCTTCTGGTGTTACAACTATACCTCCCATTGAATAATGAGCAGTTGGAGAAACCTCCATAGGGCTTTTTGATATATCAATCATTAATGTATCAAGAAACTGTCTGTACATTCTTGGTAGTTTTTCAATAATAAAATCTTTACCTTTATGGCTTATGTCTAGGTAAACACCTCCATTTGGAGATCCTCTTCCTTCAACAATCTCTGTATAGTTTGCCATTGCGACTCTATCTCTTGTTGAAAGCTCCATTCGATCGCTGTCATAATTTTTCATAAACCTTTCACCATCGCTATTGATCAGTTTTCCACCTTCGCCTCGAACAGCTTCTGTAACTAAAGTTCCTGCCATTTCTTCAGGAATAACCATACCTGTTGGATGAAACTGGACCATCTCCATATCACTTAATTTACATCCTGCTTTTAGGCCCAAAAAGAATCCATCTCCAGTATTTTCATTTCTTCTTGATGAACTTTTTCTCCATAGTCTTGTATGACCTCCTGCTGCAACAATTACAGAGTCAGCAAGATAAACCGTTCTTTCACCGCTTTGAATATCAAAAGCCATCGCCCCAAAACATACGTTATCATCTACTAAAAGGTCTGATACATATTGAGAGTCATAGATTGGTATATCAAGTGACTTAGCTTTGTTGATTAATGCAAAAAGAATAGACCTTCCTGTGTAGTCACCCGAGTAACAAGTTCTTCTGTAGGTATGAGCTCCAAAAAATCTTTGATCAATTTTTCCATTTTCAAGTTTTGCAAAATTTGCACCCCATTTATCTATTTCTTCAACAAGAATTGGAGATTCTTTTGCCATTATTTCTACAACTTCAGGCTCAGACAAACCATAACCCTCTATATAAGTGTCAGCAAAATGTTGCTCCCAAGAATCTTCAGGATCTACATTACCAAATGCAGCATTGATTCCTCCAGCAGCCAACACTGTATGAACATCGGTCCTTTGCCTTTTTCCAAGGACTATTACATCCATTCCCTGTTGTTTTGCTTCTATTGCAGCTCTCAGTCCGGCACCACCGCTACCAATTATTAACACATTAGATATTTGAGTTGTATGCGTATTCATTTACATATAAATTCTATATTTGACTGGTAAATATCATTAATTGATCATAGCTAAACTTGTTATATGAAATTAGATGGAACAAGTTTTCAAAAATTAGTTTGGGAGGAAATATCAAAAATTCCTTATGGCCAAACAAGATCTTATAAACAAATCGCAATAAATATTGGTCATCCAAACAGTTCAAGAGCAGTCGCAAACGCTTGTGGGAGTAATCCTAATCCTATAACCGTTCCATGTCATAGAGTTATTAGATCTGACGGGAAGATGGGTGGATATAGTGGTCCCGGAGGTATTAATAAGAAAATAAAACTTCTGGAAAAAGAAAATATAATTTTGAAAGAAAAGTAAGTGGGCCTAGTTAGATTTGAACTAACGACCTCATCCTTATCAGGGATGCGCTCTAACCAGGCTGAGCTATAGGCCCTTATGCTCTATCTACATTAGTAATGAATATGAAATATTTCTAAAATTTTTTCATTTACGGGCAAATTGAGGGCATAATATATGTTGCGAGGGGATGTAGCTCAGCTGGAAGAGCACCTGCTTTGCAAGCAGGGGGTCGTGGGTTCAAGTCCCATCATCTCCACAATAGAGTAATCTTATAGTATGGATAGAAAAGACTTTGAAAATTTATCTGAAAGTGAATTAAGACAACTTAAAGAGTCTATAGATGACGTACTAGAAGAAAAAAGATATAGAGAGTCTTACCTAAAAACTAATCCTAAAGGTGTAGCAATCGCATGGGTTGTTGTTGCAGTAATAATATCTGTGTATAGATATTTAACAATCTAATGGAATATTTAATAGCATTTTTTATTGGTGTTGTTATATTTCGTTTTTTAAAAAATTCTATTGGATCATTAGCCAGTGTACCTCCTGAAATTGATCCAACAGACGTTCTTGAAACATCCCAGTCTTTTTTATGTAAGGCATGCGGAACAGAGTTAACCGTAAAACTACAATCTGTTGTTGCCAACGAACCTCCAAAGCACTGTAAAGAAGAAATGACTCCGATAGAAAATTGACGTTTTCAAGAAATAATCAAATAGATAAGTTAAAAAAAAATGATGAATACGATCTCTTAATCATTGGGGGAGGAATTGTCGGGGCCGCAACGCATACTATTGCCTCGAATGCAGGACTAAATGTCTTACTTGTTGATAAGAATGACTTTGCATCTGGAGCATCAAGCAGAAGTACCAAGCTATTACATGGAGGCATAAGATATTTACCTCAGCTTCAATTTTCTCTAGTTAAAGAAAGCTTAAATGAGCAGAAAATATTAAAAAAAAGATTAGGATCTCTTTACAGACCACTAAAACTTCTTGCACCAATTTATATAGATGATGGATTTGCAGATTTACCCAAAATTTTTCAAAAAAATTTTATAGCTCCTTTTGCGTTTAAGGTAGGTTTACTTTTTTATGATTTTTTAGGAAGAAGGAAGAAAGCAGAAAAACATAAGAATATTTCTAAAAATGACACATTTGACCTATTTCCAAAATTAAAAAAAGTTAATTTAAATAAAAGTTTTATCTTTCAGGATGCTCAAACTGATGATTCAAAGCTTGTACTTTCACTATTAAGAACAGCTGTAGAAATTAATGATTCAACTGCCATTAATTATTTAAATGTAAAAAACATATCACAAAAAAATAAGCTTTATGAAATAGATCTATTTTGTGAATTAACAGGGATTGAATACTCAGTTTCTGCAAGAAAAATAATTGCAGCATCAGGAGTTCATAATTTGCCAGGTGATTACAAAAAAATGTCCACAAAACTAAAAATGAGTGGAGGAGCACATTTAGTTTTAAAAGGAGACCCTTTAGAGATCAACAACAACGGTGTTTTTCTCCCAAAGACTGAAGATGATAGAGTAATGTTCGTTTTACCTTGGAACGGAAACACTATTGTCGGTACAACAGATGTAGAAAAATTTTCCGGTACAAAAGACAACCCTCATGCTTCAAAAGAAGAGATTGATTATTTGATAAGACACGTCAAAAAATATTTTGATATCGAAAACCTTGAGTATATTTCAAGTTGGTCTGGCATCAGAGCTTTAATAGATGATAAAGACAACTCTACAAAAAAAATTATGAGAGGACATATCATTGAAGAGATTGATAAAAACTTCATTCAAATTGCAGGGGGAAAATTAACTGGTTTTAGAATAATTGCAATTGAGGCACTAAGGCAATTGTTTAATAAAAAGTTTGAGCTACAGGATATTGAATATGAAGATCAGATAATCAATTATCAAAATTACTACAACTTATCTGATCTTGAGCATTCTATTAAGCATTATTGTGTTGCTACACCAGTTGATTATCTTTTAAGAAGAACAAATATCAGCTGGTTCAGTGAAGATAATGGTAAGGTTGCAGTTAAAGAGATTGAAAATCATACAAATTTTCAAAATATAAATTTTGATAGTTTTGATTACTTAAAAAAAGAAGGCTTAAAAAATATTTAATTATATTTTGTTGTCATAAGAAAACCTATGCCAATACAACCTAAGCCACTCCATAAATACCATCTGGAGACTGAACCAGGCAGTAATGTGAGGTAGTTTAACACTATAAGTAAAACTCCAATAATCATTAAAGAAGACATTGTTATTACAAACCATCTTGGTGATGGACCACTAACATCTGACATCTGTGCAGATATCTTTTTAGACCTAGTTGGTCCATAGTTTTTGTTTGTATTTCTTTTCTTTGAGACAGGCATATTTAAAAAATACTATTGCTAAGAGCTAATTTCAATCAATTTCTTATTCTTTATATTTACCATTCCCTCATCAGCAAGTTTTTTGATAATTGGTTTAATCTTTGAATCCTCTATCTCTAATTGTTTCACTAATGTAGAAATTTGTACATTTTCGTTATCAATTAAATACTTGATAATTTTTCCACGAATCTCTCTATTTGAACCCTTGAAAGTTTGCTGGATATATTTTGTATCTTGAAAAAATTTATTACAATTTGGCTCGAGTACACAAATTTCACATTGTGGATTTTTAGAAATACAGATTTTAGAACCAAAATCCATTAGGATTTGGTTAAATTTTCGAGACTCTATATTTTTCAATATAATTTTTTCATTTTTCTTTATAAAATTTTCTGGATTTTTAATTCCAAAAAATCTACTGAAAATTCTTACAACATTGGTATCTTGGGCAATTACTTTATCTTTGTAAGCAAAAGACAGCAGAGCATTCTTAGTGTATTTGCCTACTCCTGGAAGCACCTCAAAATTTGGATAGATTGAATTAAATGGTTTTTTTGATAAAATTTTTGAAGTTTCAAGGAGCCTCAAGGCTCTACTGTTGTAACCTAATCCAGACCACAGACTAAGAATTTCTTTTTTTGTTGCTTTTGACATTTCCTTTGGGGTAGGAAATCTTTTTATAAATTTTTCGTAATAAATATTCGCTCTATCAAGCTGAGTTTGTTGTGCAATGATCTCAAGAAGTAAAATCTTCCATGGATCATTTGAATTCCTCCAGGAATATTTCCTAGTATTTTTTTTGGACCATTTTAATAATTGATATTTGAATATTTTTGTTTTATTCATCGAAAGTTAGTTCAACAACTCCTTCAGGTTCAAGGAACTCACCTTTTCGTGGCAATTGTTTTCTTACAATACCACTTGTGTCACCACTTATGGTTGCAACAAGCCCAACTTCTTCAAGTTTATTTATTGCGTCTTGGTAAGTTAGACCTTCTACTTCGGGAACTTCAATTTTGATTCCAAGTGAAACTATAACTGTAATAATATCATCAGGGGTGACAATCTCTCCAACTTCGGGAATCGTACCTGAAACAAGACCTTCTTCAATATCTTCAGAAAATTTTTCAATAGTTTCAAACTCTAAGCCTAAAGTCTCTAATATTTGAGTAGCATCTTCAACTGATTTTTTAGATAAGTCTCCAAGCACAATCAAACTGGGGCCGGATGAAACAACAAGGTCTACAGTAGATCCCGGACCCATTTTTTTACCTGCAATAGGATTCTGAGAAATAACAAATCCAATGGGCACATTATCATCATTAACTTCTATTTTTTGACCTATTGTAAATCCACTTTCTTCAATTACATACACTGCTCTTTCGGTCTCTAAGTCTACAACATAAGGAATCGGATATGCTTCTGGACCTACCGATACAATTATTGTTACCAGAGTATCAGGATTTGTTGATGTATTTGCTGGAGGTTGGGTTCTAATTACAGAACCTTCAGGAACTTCAGGATGTGCTGAGTTTTCTATTCCAACTTTAAATCCTAAATTCTGAAGATCATTTAGAGCTTCAGTCTGACTGCTGCCAGTCAAATCTGGAACATTTATAACTACTTGGGCTCCTCCATCAACAGGCAATCCATCGAAAATTCTAGTTAATGTCCATATTGTTCCCACGACTATTGATAAGGAAATTACCAATGCTGGAAGGGTAAATCTGTATTTTATTTTTGGACTTGTTAAATCAACAAGATTTTCTTGAGTTTGAATAGCTTGAAGTTGTGTTTTTTGCTGAAGGAGGACAGCTCTCAAGTCTTCAGCATTTTTAAATCTATCTTTTGGATATTTATGTAAAAGTTTTAACACAGCATTTTCTATACCTTTCGGTATGTCAGCTCTGTATGCACTTAACTTTTCAGGCTTATCAGTAATGTGTTTTGTAGCAGTAGCAATAGGAGTATCACCATCAAAAGGGGGTCTACCGGTAATTAATTCATACAGTACTGTTCCTAACGAATATAGGTCAGACTCTTTCGATACAGGCTTTCCTTGAGCTTGTTCAGGAGAAATATAACTTGCTGTGCCAAGGATAGATCCTGTTTTTGTGATATCACTTTCTTCATTTTGTAATGAAACAATACCAAAATCTGTAACTTTTACTTTTCCCTCTGGAGTAATCATTATATTTCCAGGTTTTATGTCTCTATGAACAAGACCTTTTGAATGGGCAGCTTGTAGTCCGCTAGACACTTGTGCACCAATAAATAAAATATCATTCATACTTATCGTTCTTTTATTTGCAATAATCGAGGTTAGTGTGTTTCCCTCTATGTACTCCATAACAAAAAAGGGTTCATCTCCGATTCCCCAGTCAAAAATTTGGACAATATTGGGATGATTTAAATTTGCAGCTGTTTGTGCTTCTCTTTTAAACCTTTCTACAAATTTTTCTTGCTCTACATAGTTTGGCTTAAGTGTTTTGATTGCTACTGTTCTTTGGAGCTGTTTATCAGTAGCTTTGTAAACATATGACATACCACCTTCACCCAAAAGTTGAGTAATTTCATATCTCTCTTTAATTATTTGTCCTATTTCCATAATCTAAATAAGGTTAATCATTATTGCAGATACATTATCTTTAGGACCTAGTAACAATACTTCACTAACTAAAGTATCGGCACTTGTACCATCCTGCATTTTTTTCTTTATATACTCCTCACCGACTTCATTGTAAAGTCCGTCACTACATAGGAGTATTACATCTCCAATTTGAAGTTGAAAGTCTATTTCTTGAATATTTAGTTTCTCATTGGAACCAAGTGCCTGTTTTAATACATTCTGATATCCAGGTACATTTTGATCTTCTGTGACCTTAACTAAATTTCGATCAGAGAGAACGTAGCATCTACTATCTCCAACATGTCCAATTTTCATTAAAGCATCCTCGTCTATTGTAACTACAGTCATAGTTGTTCCCATTCCAAGGGATTCTGGATTATCATCCTGAAATTTTAAGATCTGACTGTTTGCTTGATTTATGATTTTATTTAAATCCTCAAATTCTTCATTAAGTGTATTTGCTGCAATTTTGCTAGCAATATCCCCACTTACGTGCCCTCCAAGTCCATCGCAAACAGCTGCCTTGAATGGGGGATGATTATTACCTGAAGTTGATGGATAAATAGAGTCTTCATTTTTCTTTCTATTTGGTCCACATTCGCTTCTAGCTGACCAAACAAGTTTAAAATTTTTCATTCCCTAATAATCTTAGTTGTGAAATGTAATTGTATTTATAGACTATATAAAGAACTAAAATTTAAAAATATTGAAAAGTCTATGAATATAATACGATACATTTTTGTAATTATTTTGAGCATTACTATAGGATTTTTTGCGTTTAGATTTTATGATAATTATTCGAAATCTTCCGAAATAAATACATTTTTAGAAGAAGCCTACATAATATCGAGCCTTCACCAAGACGCATCAAAAAAATATGATAAGTTAATAAATTTTGATGAACTAAATAGGGATGAATTCGAATCAACTTTTATCGAAATAATAAGAGATGCTCAAGAAGCAAACAATATTCTTATTTACTCTGAAAGTAATTATTTGGGAACTGAGCGAGAATTATTAGAAATAGCTACAACATCCTGGTTAAAAGGGTTGGAAACTTTTCAGGTCTCAATATTAAATTTAGTTGATCAGGAATACTCACAACTACTCGAGGAGTCTATTGCAGAAAGCATAACAAGTTTATCTGTTGGTGATAAAGCTTACAGCAATTTCTTGTCAGAAATTAAAATTAAATCAGATAATGAAAATTTATTTTTGCCAGAATTTTTTAATATTGAATATACAGGTATTGAATCAAACGCATATCAATTTGCTGAACTTATCGTAGATAGAGCAATTGAAAATAAAAGTGGTCTTTTTTTGAGAAGAGATATTTCTGTAACAGGTGCCGAATTTGTACCTGAATCAATAGCTACTACTGAAGAAGGTTATAGAGTATTACTTGATCAACCTACGTCACTGCAATTAGTAATCGCAAATGAAGGAAATGTTGAGGAAACAGAAGTACTTGTTTTAATTTTGGTAACAGATGAAGCAGGAGAGACGGTCTATGAAAAAAGAACGAAACTAAACACCATCGGTCCTTTTGAAAGTAAAAGTTACTACCTAGATCCTTTAGAAATTGAAAAAGGAATTCTATATGAGTGGTTTATACTTGTCGAAGAAGTAGAAAATGAAGAAGATTTTGAAGATAATATATATTCTGTCAAAGCCTTTATACCACCAGAGGATTAAATCATGATAGATCCACAACTTTTAAAAATTGATCTTGAAATTATTGAAACAAATCTTAAAAAAAGAGACTTAAAAATTGATTTACAAAATTTAAAAAAACTTGATGAAGAACGAAGAGAGTCTAAATTTGAATCCGAAAAACTCAGGTCTGATCAAAAAAAATTAGGGAAAGAGATTGCCTCATCAGACGGGAATGAAAAAGATAAATTACTACAAAAAGCTGAAAAACTTAGTCAAAAGGTTAAAAAGCTAACAGAAGAAACACAGAAAAAAGAAGAAGATTTTCTAAACGAGTGGATTAAAATTCCAAATATTGTCAGCCCCTCATCTCCTGTTGGAAAAACAGATGCCGACAATAAAGAACTAAAGCGAGTAGGTAAGCCTAAAGATATGAAAAATCCACTATCGCATTTAGATATTGGAGAAAAATTAGGTTTAATTGATGTAGAAAAAGCCTCAAGTGTTTCAGGTTCTAGATTTTCATACTTATTTGGAGATTTGGTGAAAATGCAATTTAATCTAGTTTCTTATGCGATGAATAAATTGTCTGAAAAAGGATTCAATCCAACAATTCCACCAGTTTTGGTTAGAGAAAATGCTCTTTTTGGGACTGGATTTTTTCCAGATGATTCAGACCAAGTATATGAGATTCCAAATGATGATCTATTTCTAGTTGGTACATCAGAAGTATCACTTGCTGCTCTACACGGTGATGAAATTCTTGATTTTGGCAAGTTACCTATCAGATATGCAGGATATTCAACTTGCTTTAGAAGAGAAGCTGGAACTTATGGGAAAGACACAACAGGAATATTTAGAGTGCATCAATTTGATAAAGTAGAAATGTTTTCTTTTTGTAGTCCTGAAAAATCAGAAGAAGAACATGAATTTATTCTCTCAGTTGAAGAAGAGATTTTACAAGAGCTAGAAATACCTTATAGAGTCGTTGATGTTTGCACTGGTGATCTAGGTTCATCTGCTGCTAAAAAATTTGACATCGAAGCATGGATACCAAGTCAGAATACATATAGAGAAGTAACATCTTGTTCAAATACAACGGATTTTCAGGCCAGAAGGTTAAATATTCGCACAAAAATAGAAAAAGATAGTGCTTTACTCCATACATTAAATGGTACAGCTATTGCGGTGGGGAGAATATTGATAGCTTTACTTGAAAATAATCAAACTGAAGATGGAGGAATAGAATTTTCTGATAGCTTGGGGAATATTTTAGGGGTTGAAAAGTTAAGCTAAAAGCAAGCTTGCTATCATACTTAGACCTAAGAATATATAAACAGTTCTCTCAAGAGTAGAATTTCTTCTTAGCCAATTTTGCAACTTTTCCCCTAAAAGTAACCAAATTCCAACACAAAATGGAAGAACTGAAAAGTATATTAGTGTTCCTTGTAAGTGGGTTATATTAAAGGCTGTTAATCCAGAAATTGCCATCACAACACCTTTTGGATTTACCCATTGAAACAAACAAGCCTGTATAAATGTAAATGGTTTTTCTATTTTACTTTTATCAGTTGATGTTTTGGTTGTGGCAATTTTGTATGCGATATAAACAATTACTCCATAGCCAATATATTGAAGATAAGTAAATACCTCACTAGGAACAAATGAAAGAATGTAACCCCCTACAAAAAATAAAAATGTAAAGCCAAGCCAAATTCCTAAAAAATGAGGAATAGACGGTCGTCTACCAAATTTTATACCTGATGCCATAAGCATTGAGTTGTTGGGGCCTGGTGTTATGGCAGTTACTGAAGCGAAGATAAAAAACTCAAGCACTTTTCAATATTAATACTAGAGTTTTAGAAACTGAAGTTTAAAGCGGAGGGAGTGGGATTCGAACCCACGGAGCCTATAAAGACTCACGACATTTCGAGTGTCGCGCACTAGGCCAGACTATGCGATCCCTCCTAGAATAAGTTTAGGGATATGAAATATAAATCTGATATAGAAAAAATGCAAGTAGCTTTAGAAGAGGCAAAGAAAGCACTTGAGATAGATGAAGTGCCAATCGGAGCTGCACTTTTTGACAATGATGATAAATTAATTACAAAGGCACATAATAGGCGTGAAATTGATCAAGATCCAACAGCACATGCGGAGATATTGGTGATTAAAGAAGCATCCCAGATTTTGAAAACTTGGAGATTAGAAAACACCACTCTTGCCATTACATTAGAGCCTGATCCCATGTGTGCAGGAGCAATAGTCAACGCAAGAATCAAAACTCTTTTATACAGCACACCAAATCTAAAATCGGGTGCAGCATACACACTTTACAATATTCCACAGGATAAAAGACTTAATCACTTTGTTGAGATAAGAGATAATATTTTATCCCATGAATCTGAAGTTATATTATCCTCTTTCTTTGAAAGTAAGAGGTAATTAAACTAATACTTTAGGTCTTTTCATGGAGGGATCGCATAGTCTGGCCTAGTGCGCACGCTTGGAAAGCGTGTAAGGGTTTATCCCCTTCGAGGGTTCGAATCCCTCTCCCTCCGCAAAAAGATTTTAGTTTGGAGGGATGGCCGAGCGGACGAAGGCGTTAGTCTTGAAAACTAATGTATGTATTCCATACCGTGGGTTCGAATCCCACTCCCTCCGCAAGCTTGGAGAGGTGGCTGAGTGGTCTAAAGCGCTCGCCTGCTAAGCGAGTGGGGGACGAAAGTCCCCTCGAGGGTTCAAATCCCTCCCTCTCCGCCAAGCGCCCGTAGCTTAACTGGATAGAGCGTCTGACTACGGATCAGAAGGTTGGGGGTTCGACTCCCTCCGGGCGTGCTAAAAATTACTTATCTAGTAATTCCAAAGAGGTTCATTTAAATTCCAATCTGGTGATTCACCCCATTTATTTAAAAAAGTAACTTCCTCTACAGGTTTTCTTGTTGCAACTCCCCATTTCCCTAAAGGGTATCCTGCAGTAATAGTGGCATTTAAGGTCCACCCTTTATCTGCTGGAATATCAAGAATTTTATAAACTTCTTCTGTCTTAAAACTCATTACTGTTGTTAGGCATGTTCCTATTCCATGACCTCTTGCAGCAAGCATCAAACTCCATATTGCAGGATAAATTGATGAACCAGTTGGATCATTTCTTGAAAAAACTAAAACCAAAAGGGGTACTTTTTCATAGTTCTCAGCTAACCAGCTTGCAGAATTACTAATTCTTCTAACAGTATCAATTTGTTCTTTGTCTTTTAAATTTGAAGCACCTAAATCAGACGAATTATTGTAGAAAGATTTAACGTAATAGTCCCAAGTTTCTTTATAGATATCAGCTAACTGAGTTCTGACTTCTTGGTCTGTTACAGCTACAAATCTCCAGTCTTGTCTGTTTGAACCACTTGGTGCACGAATTGCTGAATCAATCATTGATTTTATAATTTCATTGGGGATAGGATCTTCTTTTACCCTTCGCATTGCCCTCGTTGTATAGAGAGCTTCAAATACATCCATTTTGTTATTTTAGTAAGATAGAAGTTAGGTAAGTATGGATAAAAAAATATTTTCAGAAGTAAAAGACAATATTGGGATTGTTTGGCTAAATCGTCCTGAGAAAAAAAATGCCTTAAACGATGAACTATGGTTTGGACTTCCAGAATTAGTAAAAGAATTAGATGAGAGTGACGAGGTAAGAGTAATTCTTATTGCAGCAAAAGGAGATACGTTTTCTGCAGGTATAGACATAAATTTACTTGTAGAAGCATTTGATCTAAATGAAGATTTAAAAACTAATGCAAAAGAAAGAATTGAAATTATGGAGGTTACAAAAAAATTTCAAGACGCTATAACGGCTGTTGCAAAAACACAAAAACCAACGATAGCGGCAATTCAAGGATTTAGTATTGGAGGTGCCACAAATTTAGTAGCATCTTGTGATATTAGGCTTTCAACAAAAGATGCTAAATTTTCAATTGGTGAATCAAAGCTTGGATTAGTAGCCGATGTTGGGGCTTTACAAAGAATGCCTAAAATCATATCAAAGGGTCTTCTAAGAGAACTAGCATACACTGGCAAAACTTTTGATGGTGAATATGCAAAAGAGATTGGATTTGTAAATCATATTTTTGACACCCATGAAGAACTTATTAATGGTGCTATGGAATTAGCAAACGAGATTGCATCAAACTCACCATTAGTTATGAGAGGTGTAAAAATGATCCTTGATAAAGGTGAGGAGTTAACATCTGATCAGTCATTAGATCTTGTAAGAATGTGGAGTACTTCATTCCTGAGTTCTGAGGACTTGAAAGAAGGAATTTTTGCAAGAATGGAAAAGAGAGATCCTAAGTTTAAGGGACAATAGTTATAACTTACTAAATTCCTTCAGGGCAAATCTATCCGTCATACCAGCCACGTAGTCTACAGCATTTTCAAGTTCTGATTGAGCAGTCCTATATTGCTCAGGTAGTAAGTTTGGATTATTTGTAAAATTTGAAACTAGTTTTTCAACAACTTTTTTGGCTTCTGCTCTTTCCTTTTTTGTTTCATCTCTGAGATATACTTTTTCAAACATAAACTCTCTTAAATTGTTCATAATATTCAAAATCTCATCATCCATACGAAGGTTACCTTCAGACGACGCTTTAAAAATTCCTGAAATAAGTGAATTTATCCAAGTTTTACCTGGATTACCAAGTTCAGAAGTAATGCTTTTTGGTATTTCACTTTCATTTAACACACCAGCTCTTATTGCATCTTCAACATCGTGTGAAAGATATGCAATCCTATCGGCGTATCTACAAATTAAGCCTTCATTAGTAAAGGGAGGTTCTTCATATTTCCATGGATGTTTTTCTATTCCATTAATAGTTTCTTTTGTGAGATTTAAAGGTTCAATGATTGAGAGCATTTTTACAGAATTTTCAGAATGGCTCCAACCACCATCAAGCATATCGTTCAAAACTTCCTCACCAGTGTGTCCAAAAGGAGAATGTCCTACGTCATGTCCTAAACAAATAGCTTCAGTTAAATCTGGATTTAGGCCTAAAGTTTTTGCGATAGACCTACCAATTTGTGTTACGTTTAGCGTGTGAGTCATTCTTGTTATAAAATGATCGCCATCCGGATTGATAAATACTTGAGTTTTGTGTTTTAATCTTCTAAATGTTTTTGAGTGTATAATTCTATCCCTATCTCTTTCAAAAACCGTTCTAAAAAGATCTTGATCTTCTTTTTTAAAACGACCTTTTGACTCTTCAGATAACATTGCGAACGAAGATAAAGTAACACGCTCGTTTGTCTCTCTCCATTTTCTATCTCTAAGTATGAAAGAATCATTCACAATTTTAGATTAATTCTTAAATGGAATTTAATAAAGCGATTAAATCATTCCAATCATTTAAATCGTGAACGCCTTCAATAGGATCGTTATATAATCTTACGAATCTAATAATTGTTTTATCTTTCCTGTTTTTTACATAACTATCAAGCTGATATGGAGCATCATCTATGTAAACGTCACAATCTATCTTCCACTTTTCCTCAATAAAATGTATTTCTTTTGTCGGTATCTTATTTTCCCCAAGCCACATCAAAG
This sequence comes from uncultured Candidatus Actinomarina sp., assembly GCA_902627635.1. Classification (GTDB taxonomy): domain Bacteria; phylum Actinomycetota; class Acidimicrobiia; order Actinomarinales; family Actinomarinaceae; genus Actinomarina. The sequence continues at coordinate 730 of CACOKA010000020.1, read as the reverse complement.
TATCATGTATTGACCACCATGGCTTAGAGGAAATAATTACTACCTCATGACCATTTTTTGAAAGCTCATATAAAACATCTACAGCATTTTCATACAGTTCAAGATTTCTAAAAATAGATGAGCCGTTGATATCTTTAGCCCATTTCCAGAAATCTATTTCCTCCTGAAAGTGTGTTAAAGGTTTAGAAAGGCCCCATTCAGTTATCTCTTCCTCTAATATTTTTTTACCAAATTCTTTTTCATATAATTCAGTCCAGCCTTTTGTGAAGTTTGCAACAACACCGTCTAAATCAACTCCGATTCTCATTTGACTAAGTTTAATTCTTTAGTGCACTATAGAAGTGTAACCTATTAGCATTTACGTATATGGAACAAGCATTATATAGAAAATATAGACCCACAAATCTAAAAGAGATGGTCGGACAAGATGAGGCAGTTTCTTTAATTTCCTCGCAAATATCGGATGAAAAAATTGGCCATGCTTACCTATTTTCAGGACCAAAAGGTGTGGGCAAGACTTCACTTGCACGCATAATTGCAAAAGAACTTGGTTGTGATCCGGTGTTTGACGTATCTGAAATTGATGCAGCCTCTCATAATAAAGTGGATGACATAAGGGATATGAATGAAAGTGTAAATTTTATTGCAACTTCTCCTGGAAAAAAGAGAATATTTATTTTGGATGAAGTTCATATGTTGTCGAATGCAGCGTCAAATGCATTTCTTAAGA
>CACOKA010000019.1 GCA_902627635.1 uncultured Candidatus Actinomarina sp. | reverse complement strand
AATTGGAATTGTAATATTTAATATTGGAAAAAAAATAAATATTTCAAGTCAGGAAAAATTAATAAAATTTTCAATTGTATTTGTAACAACATCACTTTTTTTTGTTTTAACTTACGGAATAGTTAGGGGAGGAAGTCGAAGATGGGTTGACTTAGGATTAATCAATTTTCAACCAAGTGAAATAGCTAAACCATTAATTATTTTGTGGATAGCTTATCAATTATCAAACCTTGATTCAAAATATAGTGATTTATTTTATTTAAAAAGAGCAATGTTTCTACCTTTAATATGCTGCCTTTTTATTTATCTTCAACCTGATTACGGAACAACACTAACTATATTTGGAATTGTTTTAGCACAAATTTTGTTCTCAAAAATTAATTTAAAGTTTCCTGTGGGTATTTTGTCTCTATCTGTAGTTCCACTATATTTTCTTGCAATTTCCGGAAACTATAGATGGAATAGAATTTTAACCTGGATAAATAAAGATTGTGATAAAGGTATAGATTTATTAGGTGATTGCTTTCAATTAAATCAAAGCAGGATAGCCATAAGTTCTGGAGGGATGTTTGGCTTAGGACCTGGAACATCTCGCGCTAGGTGGGGAATGCTTCCTAATTCTCATACAGATTTTATTGCATCCATTATTGGTGAGGAATATGGATTTGTAGGATTAGTAATTTTTATAATTATTCTCTGTCTTTTAATTATCTCATTGTTTGGATTGGCAATATCAACAGCAAGTGAATTTAAAAAACTTGTATTTTCTGGATTAGGAGCATGGGTTTTAATACAAGTAGTAATTAATCTTGGAGGTGCAGTTGGTTTATTACCAATTACAGGTATTGTCTTACCATTTATTTCTTACGGGAGTAGTGCCATGGTTGCTTTGTTTGGCGGTTTAGCAATTGGTTATTCAAAATTATGAAACAAAATAAAATAGTCTTTTTTTGCGTTGGTACTGGGGGACATGTATTACCTGTAATTAATTTGATTGATGATTTGCATCAAAGAGGCATAGAAAAACGAAAAATAGAGGTAGTCACAGATAGAAGAGGATCACAATATTTTAAAGATAGAGATATAGATGTTCATTCAATAGACATATATAGATCAAAGACAGGCATGGTTGGTTATATGCTAAATATCCTAAAAATAATAAAATCTATTCGGCTTATTGAAAAGAAAATAGATTTAAAGAATTGCGGAATCTTATTTACAACCGGAGCATATATTGCACCTTTGGCTGGTTATTTGAGCTGGAGACATAAAATAAAATTCTTTATTCAAGAACAAAATATTTATGCTGGACTTGGTAATAAACTTGCTTCCTATTTTAAAAGTGATAAATTTACTTCCTATCCAAACACAATAAATATAAACCAAACAAATTTAATAAACACTGGACCAATTGTTGATAAAAAAATTCAAAATAACAAATCAATTAACAATAAAGAAGTAATAATCGGAGTACAAGGTGGAAGCCAAGGGTCCGAAGAAATTAACTCTTTGATATACAAATATTTAGGTGAAAACACTTTAAAAAATATAAAGATAATTCACATCGTTGGTCCAAATAATTTTGATAATACAAAAAAATTCGAAAATTATAAGCAAATTGAGTTTATTAAAGATATGAGCGATTTTTATTCATCAATTGATCTTCAAGTCTCTAGATCGGGTGGAGGAGTATTAGAAGCTGTATTATTGAATATTCCTTTACTGCTTATTCCATACAAGCATGGCACAACATTTACCCACCAGTCAATGAACGCAGAATATTTAGTTAAGTCAAAATTTGCTAAATTGTGTCCAAATTATGAAAGTTTAGAACAAGAATTTAATAAATTAGAACAACTTGATAAAAGTTTATTTGAAGAATGCTCTAAAAATAATGTCATAAAAATAGGCAATGATTTTATTGTTAATAAAATCATTGATGAAATTAATAAATGAGTTATAAAAATATTTATATTTTAGGTGTTGGGGGTTCCGGTATGAGCTCTATAGCTAAATATCTAAAACAAAAAGGTGATAATGTCATTGGCTATGATCAAAGAAAATCATACGTAACAAATCTGTTAAATCAGGATGGTATAAAAGTTGTACATACATTAGATGAAATTACATACAAGCCTGATAGTCTTTATATTTACTCAAGTGCTATACCAATTGAATCTGATAGATTTGAAGATTTTTACGATAAAGAGAACGTTTTGTCAAGACCAGAGTATTTAAGAAATTTATCAGAAAATCATAAAATAATAGGAATAACAGGAACTCATGGCAAGACTTCCACAACTGCTTTGCTTTCACACATATTTCATTTTAATAATGTAAACGTTTCCTACTTATATGGTGGGATTACAACCTTTAATGGAATTGGTGGTCACTATGGCGATCCTGATCAGCCTCTTATTTTAGAAACCGACGAAGCATTTAACACTTTTGAAAAAATTAAGATATCTGATTTACTAGTTTTAAATGTCGATAGTGACCACTTAGACTATTTTAAAAATCTAGATAATTATAAAGATGCTTTCTACAAAGTCATGAAAAATGTAACGGATAACTTGGTTATTAATAATGATGATCTAAATATTAAATCTATGAAGGAGTTAAAAAACCCAGTAAGTTACGGCAAAGATATATCAGCTGACTTTAAAGTACAAAGTCCCGGAACCTTTGTATATGAAAATAAAAAATATGAAATCAAGTCTGACATTATTGGTGACCACTTTAAATCTAATATGTTAGGTGCAATTATATTAGCTTTATTAAATGGTATTGAAATTAAAGATTCTTTGAATGCAATTGAATCATTTGCAGGTGTAAAAAGAAGAATAGAACTTATCGGAATATCTAAAGGTGTATTAATTTACGATGATTATGGTCATCATCCTACAGAAATGGAAGCAACTATAACTGCATTAAAGCAGCAAACCGAGAGTAAACTTTTCGTTATATTTCAACCTCACAGGTATACAAGAACAATGGAGTACTTTAATTCATTTAAAGATTCTTTAAAATTAGCGGATTTCGCAATTGTAACTGATATATACCCGGCTGGAGAGTCTCCAGTACCAGGAATATCTAGTAAAAACTTTGAAGAAGAAAGTATAAAGTATTTAAAGTCCATAAGGTATGTACCTGAATATTTATCCAAAAAAGTACAAAATGGAGATATAGTATTGACACTAGGAGCTGGTGATATTACCTTACTTGGTCCAAAAATATTAAAATATTTAAATGAATATTAATAGTGTAAATTTATCTGAAGTAACCACTTATAGGTTTGGTGGAATTTGTAAAAACTTTATCAATATTGAATCTGAAGATGAGTTATCTGATCTAGAGAATATTATAAAAGGAAAACAAAATGTTATTTTAGGAAAAGGATCAAATGTTGCATTTTCTGACAAAGAATTTTATGGAAATGTACTTACTCCTAAATTTGAAGAATTAACCTTATCAGATAATTTTGAAATAAAAGTAGGTTCGTCAGTTTTCTTACCAAAACTCTCAAGATTCTTTAAAGACAATTCACTATCTAACGGAGAGTTTTTGATTGGCATTCCAGGAACAGTTGGAGGGGCAATCAAAATGAATGCTGGTGCTTATGGTTGGGAATTTTCTGAGTTGTTAAAGGATTTAAGATGTTTTAACTTGGAAACATTTGATATTGAAATTTTAAAAAAAGAAGAGTTGGAGTTTTCATATAGAAAATCAAAAAATCTTGATAATAAAATAATTTTAAGTGCAACACTTAAAGTTGAAAAAGGTGATAAAAAAATAATTAATAAAAATCTATCCGATTTTAATGAGAAGAGAAAAAAATCACAACCAGCAGCTATCTATAATGCGGGTAGTGTTTTTAAAAATACTAGTGATTATTATGCAGGTGAACTAATTGATAATGCTGGTCTCAAAGGCTATGAAATTGATGGTGTACGCGTCAGTGAAAAGCATGCTAATTTTTTTGTAGCTGAAAAGGGTGCAAAAGCTATATCATTATTTAATCTTGTTCAATATGTAAAAGATAAAGTATCAACAAAATTTGGAATTACCTTAGAAGAGGAGATTATTTTTATTGGTGACTTTACAAAATGAATGAGTTACTAAATCTAGAACAAAGAACATTTAAGACTTTCGCAATATTTTCATTTTTTTCTCTTTTAACTTTAATTATATTTTTATCAATGTTCTCCTCAAAATATACAGTTATCGATATTAATTATGAAAAAAATAAAGGCTTAAATTACAGTTCTTTTGGCTCCGTTCAAGGTAAATCGATTTGGCTCATCGATGAATCTGATTTTGGTCAATTTTATGAAGACAATTTAAGTGTTGAAAGATTAGTAATAAGCAAACAACTACCAAATCTTGTATTTATGGATATTGTTATTCATGAACAAATTATCGTAATAAGCGACCTAAGAGATACGAACCCAAAAGAAGTCATCTTATATAAAAATTTATATACAGAACTCGCAGAATCAAATAACCGATTGCCACGTCTAACAATTACAAATGGGCCTGTACCAGACGGATTTTATAGTGAAATAATTTCCTTAATCTTAACAGTAAATAAGTACGAAATAGCAATTCAAGATTTAAAGATTTTATATGATGGAATTGAGCTTACTGGATCGTACAAAAATACCACACTAAATATTGGTCGACCAGTTGATCTTTCAAAAAAAGGATCTGTTGTTGGATACATACTAGAGGAAGGCAACTGCGATGGAGAAGTGACCGTCATCGAATCAAACAGTGAAGACATAGAAACTATACTGAATTGTTAAAATCTATATCTATACTTTACATCTAGATAAAATTAAAAAAAAGTTTTGGATATATTTAAATTATTGATAATCTACAACGTAAGGAATAATTATGGCAACAAAAAAACAAACAAAATCTAAAGCTAGGGCAACCAAACCCAAGGCAAAAAAGACTGCGACTAAATCTAAGTCTAAAAAAACTGCAGTCAAAAGAAGTTCTAAGCAAAAAGGAGTTAACTTAAATATGAGACCTAGAAATTATGCAGCAGTTATAAAAGTTGTTGGAGTTGGTGGCGGTGGAACTAATGCTGTTAACAGAATGATAAAAATGGGCATTAAAGGTGTTGATTTTGTAGCTTGTAATACAGACGCCCAAAGCTTACTTGGTTCAAAAGCTGATTTAAAACTAGATCTCGGTCGAAAATCAACGAGAGGTCTCGGTGCTGGTGCAAATCCAGAAGTAGGAAGACAAGCAGCAGTAGATTCTGAAGAACTTATAAATGAAGCTTTAAAAGGTGCAGACATGGTATTCATCGCTGCAGGCGAAGGTGGTGGAACTGGAACAGGTGCATCTCCGATATTAGCAAATATAGCTCATGAGATGGGAGCTTTAACTGTAGGTGTTGTTACAAGACCATTTGGCTTTGAAGGTAGAAGAAGATCAGTTCAAGCTGAAGAAGGAATACAAGCACTTAGAGATGTAGTTGATACACTAATTGTTATTCCTAATGATCGACTTTTACAGATAAGTGATAAAGATATCAAAATAAGTGAAGCTTATCTAAAATCTGATGAGATACTTGCAAATGGCGTTAGAGGTATTACAGGTTTAATAACAAACCCTGGAATAATAAATGTTGACTTTGCTGACGTAAAAACAATATTAAAAGATGCTGGTAATGCCGTACTTGGAATTGGAAGGTCTACTGGAGAACAAAGAGCTCCTAATGCCGCACAAGCAGCTATTTCTTCACCATTATTAGAAGCAAATATGGACGGAGCTGAGGGTGTTCTAATAACAATTGCTGGATCTGAGGATCTAAAACTTCAAGAAGTAAATGAAGCAGCAAGAGTAATTACCGAAAGAGCAGATGATAATGCAGAAATTATATTCGGACATCTTGTTGACGATTCTTTAGGTGACGCTGTTGAAGTAACAGTTGTTGCGGCAGGATTTGGACAAAGACCAAACAGAAGAGTGTCATCTGACTTTGATGAAAACGGAGGAGATAATCTCCCTGATTTCATCAGAGGATGATTAAGTCTAAATTAATATCTAAAGCATCTTTTTATAACAAATCAGGCAATAAAGACATAGCCAGCTTTACTAAAGTTGCTTCAATGAACCAAACCCATAGCAATGTAGTCTTAGAAGTTGAACGAAGCGGTGTTTATGATGCTGATGCTTTAATTACAACAAAAAAGAATCTATTACTAGTTGTTTCAACAGCAGATTGTATGCCTGTTGCTATATCAGACAATACAAGAATAGGAATTATTCATGTTGGATGGAAAGGTATAGAAAATAAAATATTTTATAATGCAATCAAATATTTTGATAAAAATAAGTTGAAAGTATCAATTGGACCTCATGCAAAAGCATGTTGTTATGAAATTCAAGATGATTTGAGTCATAAGTTTCAAGATTACACTGTTGAAAGAGAAGGAAAAAAATTTTTAAATTTAAGCGGGGACATAATTTTGTTCTGCAAACAAAACAATATTGAGTTAGAAATAGCTAATGAGTGCACGATAGGAGATAAAATGTTTCATTCATACAGGAGAGACAAAACTTTACTGAGACAGGAGAGCACTATATGGATGTAGCTATGCTTAATGAAATATGCGATGAAGTTAAAAAATATGATGCAAGACTTCTGCCAGTAATTAAAGGCCGAGAGACTGAGGAAATTTCAAAAGTATATAATGAAGGATTTAGAGAATTTGGTGAAAATAGATTGGAAGAATTATTAGATCACAAAAATAATTTTAAAGATTGTCATTTTCATTTTATTGCACCACTTCAATCCAGAAAAATACCTGAAATTTTAGAAAATTCCAAAAGTGTACACACAGTTTCAAGACTAAAGGAAGTAGAAAAAATTGATTTACTTTATAAAAACCATGAAATATTTGTTCAGGTAAATATTGATAATGATCCCAAAAAAAGTGGGATCAATTTAAATGATGTTGAAAAGTTTTTTGAAAAATTCGAGAATTATAGTTTTTTTCCAAATGGAATAATGTGTATTCCAGATATCAATAGTGACCCAAGAGAATCCTTTAAAAATATGAATGATATAAATCAAAAACTTTCAGATAATTATAAACAATACAATGGAGAACTATCTATGGGAATGTCCAGTGACTACAAAATTGCACTAGATTATGGTGCTACAATAATACGCGTAGGTAGTAAAATTTTTAAATAATGTTAGAAAAATTCTTAATTTCAATAGGTCTTAAACAACCAGAATATGTTGAAGAAGTTATTCCTGAAAACACTCGTACTGTAAGACCTTCATCTGAAAATAGGTTCTCGAATGAAGACTATACGGGAGATTTAAAGATACATCAACCAAAAGATGAGGTTGAAATTAAAGTACTAAGGTCTTTTAGCGACAGTCATCTTATAGGATCTCCTATTAAAGAAGGGTTTATTGTTGCTGTAGATATCAGGGATATTACTGATCAAAACATTAGACAAAGAATTGTGGACTTTATAACTGGTATCGCTTTTATAAGTGATGCAAAAATGCGAATAATTCATAAGGATGGAGTTTATTTGATAATTCCCTCAAACATGTCATTACCATCAAGTGAAAGAGAAAGATTACAATCTCTTGGCTTATACAAAATAAATGTGTAGCTTATTTTTACTCGGTTTCAGATTGTTAAGTTACTCCTTGTTTTTATGGATAATTCTGAGTTGGATTCAAGTTTCTAATGATCATCCAATCGGTCAGGTGAAAATGATATTAGACAGATTCTATGGAAGGCTTCTTGAGCCAATAAGATCTAGAATTGGTCCATTAAGGATTGGAATGGCAGGTATTGATTTATCACCAATCGTTTTGATATTGGGTATTAATTTTATACAACCAATTATCTTAAGATTCGTTTGTTAATTTTTCAATATTGGTATCTAAGTTAAAATCAAGAAGTGTGTTTTTACCTTTTTTTTGCGTAATATTAAATTCCTTGGTTAAAGTTTCCTTACAAATATAATCTTGGAACATTTCAACTCCTTTAAGAGCTTTGTTATCATCTGAGATTATTTCTAATTTAATTCTATCTGTAATGTCGAATCCTAGTTCTTTCCTTTGATTTTGAACTACAGAAACAATTTCTCTTGATATCCTTTCAAAATATAACTCATCATTGATTTCAGTATCTAAATTAATACTAAAATTGTCTACAATTTCATGACTATCTGATATATTTTCACGTACAATTCTTAAATCTAGTTCTGATAATGAAACATCATATTCTTCAAATATCAAAGTTTGTTTTTCAATTAAGGTTTTAATTTCTTTTTGTGAAAGTTTTTTCAGATAAGCCGAAAATCTTCCAATATCTTTACCCATCTTTGGGCCTAATTTTGAAAAGTCTGGTTTACATTCATACTTGTACCATTCTTCAACTTTATTGATGTACTCAATATCTTTTATGTTTAGTTCGTCAAGTATTATGTTTTTAACTGCTTCAATATCATTTTTAAGAGATTTGTTATTTGAAATAATTGATATTTTCTGTAGAGGTTGTTTATTTGGTAAATTCAAATTCAATCTGACATTTCTAGCAGTTCTGATAATGTTTTTGGCTATTTTAACTTGCCCCTCAAGTTCTTGGTTAATAACATCTATGTTTGCTTCAGGATAATTTTCTAAGTGAATACTTTTATTATCCTCATTCGTTAAACCCTGATAAATCTCTTCACATATAAATGGCAACACTGGCGCCATTGTTTTTGAAAACTCAAGAAGAACCTCGTGGAGTGTCTTGAATGCATTTAATTTATCTATATCATTAGTATCTTTTTCTTTCCAAAATCTTTTACGGTTTGTACGAACATACCAATTAGTTAATTCATCAATAAAGTCAATTAACGGAGGAATAACCTCATAAAGGTAATAGTTTTCCATTTTTTCGTTTACTGTCTTTATTAAAGATTGAAGGCTTGATACAATCCACTGATCCATGAGAGATCTTTCGCTTACAGGTGAAGCCTTTGCTAATTCTTCATTTGTAATGTTGTCAGCGTTGGCATAATTTGAAAAGAAAGAAAAACTATTCCACAGGGGTAGTATTACATTTCTTGTAACTAGTTTTACCCCTTCTTCAGAAAATTTAAGAGGCTCACCCCTAACAACTGGAGAATTGATTAGATAAGCTCTTAGGCTATCACCACCATATTTATTAAGTAAGTCTTCAGGGTCAGGATAGTTTTTAAGGCTTTTACTCATTTTTCTACCATCTTCTGCAAGAATCATTCCAGTTGTAATGCAATTCTTGAAAGCGACAGAATCAAATAATGCAACTGCCAAGACAGTTAATGTATAAAACCATCCTCTTGTTTGGTCTAAACCTTCAGCTATGAAATCTGCTGGGAAACCATCCATAAATTCATCAGCATTTTCAAATGGGTAATGTTGTTGACCGTAAGGCATTGAGCCTGATTCAAACCAGCAATCAAGAACTTCGGGAGTTCTAGTATATGTTTTACCGTTGATGTTTATCTTGATTTCATCTAAAAAATGTTTATGAAGATCAGTTACTTCAACACCAGATAATTCTTTAAGCTCTTCAATTGAGCCGACACAAATTATATCTTCAGGATCATCATCATTTATCCAAATTGGTATACAGCTTCCCCAATATCTATTTCTGCTTATTGCCCAATCTCTTGCGTCGGCCAACCAATTTGAAAAGCGTTTTTCACCTATAAAACCAGGAACCCAATGAGTTTGAGAATTTAATTCAACCATTCTCTCACTAATTTTTTCAACATTCACAAACCATGTTGGTATCGCCTTATATATGAGTGGTGTTCCAGTTCTCCAACAGAAAGGATAGGAATGCATTTCTCTTTTTGAAGAAAAAAGTAATCCACGTTCGTCTAATTGCTCAATTATTTTTACATCAGCATCTTTAACATACATATCTTCTAAACCCTCTACAGTTTTATCAAACTTTCCAGCCAAAGTTACTGGATCAACAATTACAGAAATGCCAGCATTTTTGAGTGAGTAAAAATCACTTTCTCCGTAAGCAGGAGCTTGAGATACCAGTCCAGACCCAGATGCAGTATTTGTGTCATCACTATGAATTAATTTAAATGCTTTGCCTAAATTTTCATTTTCAAATTCTGAATAAGCAGGTACATATTCTGCACCAATTAAATCTTTTCCAACAGAAGTATCTCTTTCTTTTATATCAAATTCATCAAGTTCATGGAGTCTCTCTGTTGCAATCCAGTAAAATTCATTTTCAATCTCAACTCTTGAATACTCAATATCTTTACCAACAGCAATAGCTAAGTTGCCCGGTATACACCATGGAGTAGTTGTCCAAACTAGAAAGAAATCATCTTTCAACACCTTATTGAAGTCTTTTCTTGCTTTGAGCTTAAAAAATATAGATGGATCTTCCACATCTCTATAGTCCATGTTTGCTTCAAAATTTGACAAAGGAGTTGATGCCGCCCATGAATAAGGCAATACTTTATAATCTTTATATATTAAATTCTTATCAAACAACTCTTTGAAAACCCACCAGACACTCTCCATAAATCCAACATCCATAGTTTTATAATCATTTTCAAAATCGACCCATCTTCCAATTTTACGAGTAATTTTTTCCCAGTTTTCTGTATTTGTTTGAACCTGACTTCTACAAGCCTCATTAAATTTATCAATACCATAATCATCAATATCTTGGGGGTCTTCTAAACCAAGTTCTTTTTGTACCTCCATTTCAATTGGTAACCCATGAACATCCCAACCAAATCTTCTTTCTACAAAGTAACCTCTCATAGTCCAATATCTAGGAACAATATCCTTAATTACGCCTGCAAGTAAGTTTCCATAGTGTGGACTTCCTGTTGGGAATGGGGGACCATCATAGAATCTAAATATTTTAGATTCTTTTCTTATATTTAGTGATTTTTGAAAAGCATCAATATCGTTCCAATAGTTGGAAATCTTTTCTTCATTTTCAGCAAAATCTATATTATTTTCAATCCTTTTGAACATATCCTTAGAATTTTAATGTTTATTTGTGTAAAGACTTTTTATTTTTAAATAATTTAAAATTTATTAAAATCTCTTTGCTTTAATTTAATTTTTACTAAGATACGTTCAATAATAAATAAACTATGACTAGAAAATTATCACAAAATACTGTTAATAAGTTCAAAAAAAGGCTTTTAGCTGAACAAAAACAATTAAAAAGCTTGCTCGAAAGACATCAAGAAGAAAGAGAAAGAATTAGACTCTCAGAAGCGTCTGCGGAAAGAAGTCCAGATCCTACCTCTGCCGATGGTGGTTCAATGGCTTTTGAATTAGAAAAAGAGCTTACTCTTGACGAAAATACAAAACACTTATTAAATCAAATAGACCACGCCTTAGTGTTGATAAAGAAAAAAAAGTATGGAATCTGCGAAAGCTGTTCAAAACCTATACCAGTGGCAAGACTTGAAGCCCTTCCATACTCTAGCTACTGTAAAGACTGTGCAGCTCTTATCGATTCTTAAATCAAATAAGAAACCATTTATCATTTCAATTACCTTAGGAATAATTGACAACATATTAAAAGCTTTTGTTCGGTTAAACGACTTTAACAATTTAGTTCTAATTGATAATATTCTAGAAATTGATTTAAATTACAACACAGGAATCGCATTTGGAATTTTAAAAGATAGAGCTGAATTTACTTTTGTTCTATCTTTCATAGTATTAATGTGGTTAATTTTTCAATTTAAAAATAAATTTACAAACAAGATTGAAGAATATGCTTTTATATTTGTACTTGGAGGAGCTTTTGGAAATTTAGGTGAACGATTTATTAACCTACTAAATGGAAATGATGGAAAAGTAACAGACTTTATAGAATTTTTATTTATTCCCTCCTTTAATCTCGCTGACTCATTTATTACAATTGGAATTTCACTTTTAATTATCTCGGAGTTAAAAAATTTTAAAAATTGAAACTATTTTTCAGAATGAAGAATTCATAATTTTCAATAAACCTAATGGTGTACTGACACATCCTGACAATTCAACAGAGAGATTTACTGTTCGTGATCAACTACTTGATATTGAACCATCGATTAAAGAATGGGGTGTTCCAGGTAGAGAAGGGATTGTTCACAGGCTTGATAGGCAAACATCAGGCTTGATTGTTTGCGCGTTAAATCAAGAGGTATTTACGCTGCTTCAATCATCATTTAAAAATAGAAATATTTATAAAGAGTATGTTTGTTTAGTTGAAGGTAAGTTAAGAACTCAATCAGGCAAAATTGAAGTTCCTTTAAGCCGCTCAAGAATGAATAGAGTAAAAAGGGAAGTAAGCAGTGATGGTAAAGTTTCCTCATCAAACTTTGAAGTTATTGATGAAAGTAATACATGTAGCAAATTAAAAATTGAGCTTATAACTGGCAGGAATCATCAAATTAGATCTCAAATGGAATTTATAGGAAATCCAATTCTCAACGATGTTTTATATGGAGCAAAGAAGGTGGCCGAGCTTAATGAAAATCAGATCTGTCTACACTCAAAAAAAATTAGATTTGAAATTAAAAATCAAAATTATGAATTTGAAACGGATGAACCAAGTTTTTTTAATGGCTTCTTAAATGTTTAATTAAGTTATATCCTTTAAAATATATTTATGGAAAATTCTTTTGTACACCTTCATGCGCATACGGAGTATTCAATGCTTGATGGTGCAGCCAAAATTGAACCTTTTTTAAATCGAATTCTTGAGTTAGAGCAACCAGGAGCTGCAATTACTGATCATGGCAATTTATATGGTGCTTTAGAGTTTTATAACTCAGCAATTAAAAAAAAACTTAAACCAATAATTGGTTATGAAGCATATGTGATTTCCGATAGTCGATTCGAAAGACCAGATCGTAAAAATAATAAGCGATACCATTTAACTTTGTTGGCAGAAAATACTGTAGGATATTGGAATCTTGTTGAAATGGCAAGTAAAGCGTTTACTGAAGGATATTATTACAAGCCAAGAATCGACTATGAATTACTAAAAAAATATAGTGAGGGAATAATTGCTTTATCTGGTTGTCTTGGTGGAGAAATAGCTCAATTACTTGCACCTGATGGATCCGTTGAGGAAGGAAACCAAGGCCAAACAAGAAGCTTTGATGATGCATTGAAGAAAGCAGAATTTTATCAATCTATTTTTGGAGAGAAAAATTTTTTCATAGAACTTCACAAACATGGTATCAAACAACAAGAGGATATACTTCCTGATTTGCTTAAGATTTCAGAAAAACTATCAGCCCCTCTTGTAGCAGCAAATGACTCACACTATGTACATTCTGATGATGCATCAGCTCACGATGCGTTACTTTGTGTTCAAACCAATGCAACTTTAGACGATGAAAATAGATTTAAATTTGATGGCAGCGGATTTTATATAAAATCATCAGAAGAAATGCGAGATTTATTTCCAAATGAGAAATTTCCTGATGCGTGTAACAACACATTAAAAATATTAGATAGAGTTGAATATGAATTTCAAAAAGATACATACTATTTACCAGATTTTCCGATAGATGACAATAGTAAAAATGTTGACGAGTATTTAAAGGAAAAAGTTTATCAAGGAGCTGAAAGTCTTTATGGTGAGCTTTCAACTGAACTTGAAGAGAGAATAAATTATGAGTTAGAAGTTATTGAGTCAATGGGATTTGCATCATATTTTTTGATTGTTGGAGATCTTATAAATTATGCAAAATCAAATGGAATTAGAACTGGTGCTGGTAGAGGTTCAGCAGCTGGATCAATTGTTTCATACTGTTTAGGAATAACTGGAATTGAACCACTAAAGTACGGTTTGCTATTTGAACGTTTTTTAAACAAGGGAAGAAAAGAACTTCCTGATATTGATATGGATTTTGACGAAAGATATAGAAACGATGTCATAGATTATGTTTCAAATAAATATGGAGATGACAGAGTTGCACACATAATTACATTTGCGACAATTAAAGCAAAGCAAGCAATTAGAGATGCTGCACGTGTTTTAGGTTTACCTTTTTCATCCGGAGACAAAGTAGCCAAGCTTATGCCGCCAATGATACTTGGTGTCTCTGCAACACTTGGTGAATGTTTAGATTCAAATGAAACAACTCAAAACGGGTATAGCAAAGAATTTTACTCTGCTTCCTCGGAGCTCAGAAAACAATATAAGGAAAGTTCAGAAGTTAAGAAAATTATTGATATCGCACTGGGCCTTGAAGGACTTCGAAGGCAAGATGGAATCCACGCTGCTGCTGTGGTGATTTCTCCAGATAAAATCACAAACTTTTTACCTGTACAGCAAAAAGGAGAGGGAGCAGAACTTGTTACACAATACGAGATGCACACTGTTGAACAACTTGGTTTGTTAAAAATGGATTTTCTAGGTCTTCGAAACTTGTCCATTATTGATAGAGCAATTGAACTAATTGGTAATAAAGATTTGGATATTGACAATATACCTTTGGATGATGAAGCCACATTCGATTTGTTCTCACAAGGTAAAATGACAGGCGTATTTCAACTAGAAAGCAGAGTTGCACAGTCCATTGCTAGAAGCCTTAAACCAAAAAGATTTGAGGATTTGGTTGCTTTGGTTGCACTCATAAGACCTGGCCCATTAGGTGCTGGGATGCACACTGAGTTTGCAGACAGAGCAACAGGTAGAAAAGAAATAGAGTATTTGCATTCAGATTTGAAAGAAATTTTAGAAGAGACCTATGGTGTGATACTTTACCAGGAACAGGTAATGCAAATAGCCCAAAGAATATCAGGTTTTGAACTTGATGAAGCTGATGACCTAAGAAAAGCGATGGGAAAAAAAATTCCAAAAGTTATGGAACAACAAAGAAATAAATTTACTGAAGGTGCACTAAAAAATGGTTATTCTGAACAGTTTTCTGTCGAACTTTTCGATCAGATAGCATATTTTGCTGGATATGGTTTTAACAAAAGTCACTCAGTTCCATATGCTTTACTGGCGTATCAAACTGCATTTTTGAAAGCAAATTATCCTGCAGAATATCTTGCAGCTTGTTTAACTGCAGTAAAAAGGGATAAAGATAGAACTGCAATCTTTTTATCCGAAGCAAGGGAAATGAATGTAAAAGTAAATACTCCCGATATAAATTTAAGCCTCGAAGATTTTTCTGTAAACAATGGTGAAATTTTATTTGGTTTATCTGCAATTAGAAACGTTGGAGACATTACAGCTCAAAAAATAATAATTGAACGCGACGGGTCCAAATTTGAAAGTATCCAAGATTTTTTATCAAGGATTGAATCAAGATCCCTTAATAAACGAGGTGTTGAAGCTTTAGTTCAAGGTGGTGCCTTTGATAAGTTTGGTTTTCCAAGAAAAGGTATCTATGAAAAAATTCCAGATTTGATTGAAGATGCAAGAGAATTAAAACAAAATAAAAACAACTCACAAGGTTCTTTGTTTGACTTAAATGACAATAATAACAATGAAACAATCATTGAAAACGTTGAATGGGAAAAGAAGGAATATTTAGATAGAGAAAGAGAAATGCTTGGATTTTTTGTGAGTGAAGACCCATTAGATGGTTACGGTGAAGTTCTGAGATCTGAATCTACACATTCTATAACTGATTTATTAGAGTTTGGTGAAGATGAGGAAGTGAATGTTACTATATCTGGTTTATTTTCAAATGTTCAAAAAAGGGTTTCAAGGAGAGGAAACCCATGGATACAATTTGATGTTCAAGATATAACTGGAACCGTAGGAGTTTTGTTATTTAATAAATTAGTTGATAAATTTAACAGTGAGATTGATGGAGAAAATTACCTTAAGGTCTCTGGAAGTTATGTTGGTGGATCAGAAAATATTATTAGGGCAAGAGATCTAGTGCTCATTGAACCATCGAAAATGTTAAATGACATGGATACTACACCAATGCGAATTTCGGTTGATGAAGAGATACTTGATAAACAGAATCTGTTGTTACTAAAAGAATTGCTACAAAAATATCCTGGTAATTCAAAAGTAGAACTGGAAGTTAACTCACGTGAGGGAGTGAAGTTACTCGAATTAAAATCGATCAAAATAAAAAAAACCCAACAACTTAAGAATGAAATTAATACATTACTTGCTAAGTAGTTAATATTTATTTATGTCCTTTAATGTTGAAGAATTTATAAATAGGTTCAAAGACAGAGCAAATGCTGTTAAAGATAGACCAATGCCTCCAATCGGTGGGGACGAGAGAATGCAGTTTATGAAACAGGCTGAGTTAGATTATCAAGATTATATGATTATTTCGGACTCAGAATTTGAAATAACTGATGAATATTTGATATTTAAATATAAGTTAGATAATTAAGTTAAATCTTTACCCATTGGAAATATTTTATTTATAACCTCAGCACACGCTTTGGCAATTTCCATATGTTCTTTTTGTGTACCGTTAGCTTCTCTAAGTTGAATGTAGTGAATCCAACTTCTTAAAGTACCATTCATATAAATCCGACTAACTGTATTACCTTCAGGTAAAACCGATCTTGCTTGTTCTTTTGCTATACCATTTTCAATTGCCCAATTGTAAACTTCTTTAGCATTTTCGATTAAGTTTTTTTGCAAATTTTCCCATTCATTAATTATCTTTTCATCTTCTGTCTCCACAGAGTTCTGCCTGTTTTTTGGATCTTGTAATCTTGCCTCTCTAATAACAAACTCTAAATCTTCAACAGGATTTGCGTATCTTTGGCTAAATTCTTGGAAGCTAAATGACCTATGACGAAGAATTTGTCTAGCTATATCTCTTGTTGTTTCAATCTCAAGACAAGCACTTACCATTTCTAGCGGTGACCAATGTGCATTTTTAATTAAATAATTAATTAACTTTTCACTAGTTTCAGTATTCAACTGGTTTGATGGATTTGAAACTCTCGCACAAAAAGCAACAAGCTCCTGTGCATTATCTATTCCTTCATCACTAATAGAATCAGTTGGCTTTGAATAACTTATTAACTTTACTTTCATTTCAAATAATATATTAAAATAATCTAATTATGTTTTTATTAAGATTAGTAGTTTTTTTAAT
>CACOKA010000018.1 GCA_902627635.1 uncultured Candidatus Actinomarina sp. | reverse complement strand
GATATATCTTAGGACCCTTAGGAAGGTTAATTTTAAAATTAATTAGTTGGGATATCGTTGGCAACCTTCCAGATAACAAAAAAATAATTATCGCCTCAGCACCTCACTCCTCTTCTTTTGATAGTATTTATGCATTTTTCGTCTGTATGGCGTCGGATTTAAAATTTTATTTTTTAGGATCTATATCTATGTTTACAAGAATTGTTGTACCAATTCCCTTTAAAAAGAACCCTGATAAATTAGGAATTCCACATCCATTCGGCTTGATACAAAAAAAAGTAATGATGAATTTTGGTGGAATACCTGTTTGGAGGACAAAATCCACAGGAGTAACTCAACAAGTGATTGATGAGTTAAAAACCAAAGATAAATTTATTTTATATCTAACTGTTGAAGGGCTCATGCACACGAACAAAACAATCAAAAGTGGCTTTTATTATATAGGGAAAGAACTTGATGCAACTATTGTTCCTACAAAAATTGACTACAAAAATAGGAGATTTGAACTGATGAGCGAATACAAGCTTACAGATTCTCTCGAAAAAGATAAACATGCATTAATGGATATATATCACCTAGTTCAGGGAAGAAATAAAATATTTTTAAAACCTGGAAAAGATTAATTTGTTAGTAATTTTTTTAGTCATTATTGGCTCAGTTCTATTAATTGGCTGGTTTCCCAACCTGTCTGTATTAATTGGTATCGTTGGAGTTGTGTTGGGGATAAACTGGTTAATTAAAAACGACAGGTACTACGAATAAATTACTCACTAACGATATTTATCAAAAAAACCTTTCCTATACGCGTAGTAAGCAACTGCACTTAAGACTATCCCAGAAAAAAATGGAGGGATTCTTACTAGAAATAAGATAAATGCAATACCTGCAATTGTATAGTCAACATATCTCCAAAACTTATTTGATAATTTAGGGAGTAGATTAAAGAGTCTAAGTACGAGAATTATGGCAACAAAGACAATTAGATAATACATAGTATAAATTAAAGCACTTCAGGAATTACAATCAAATTACATGGATAAGGTTGTTGTAATAACTGGTGCAAATTCAGGTATTGGATATGCAGCTGCAAAGATATATGAAAGTAAAGGGTACTTTGTAGTTTTGGGATGTAGGAATGAAGAAAAAGGAATAGCTGCTGAAAAAGAGATTGGTAAAAATTCAAAATTTATAAAACTGGATATTACCGACTATGAAAGCATTAATAATTTTTACAATGACCTAACTAGCAATTTTAAAAATATTGATATTTTTTATAGCAACGCTGGAATAATGTATGTTCCTTTTTCAATAACAAAAGAAGGGCTTGAATCCACACTGGCAACTAACTATTTTGGCTCAACCTATTTAACACTAATGATGTTGGATCTGATGAAGAATGTCGTGAACTCGAGAATTGTCCAAATTTCAAGTATCGCAATGTATTTTATAAAGGAGATGAGATACGAGAGGTTAGAAGATGAGTCCATATATAGTCCCTGGACTTGGTACAACTATTCAAACCTATATAGAACAATGTTTTCATTTGAACTCGATAAAAAGATAACAAATTTTGAAACAGATGTTGTAGTTGCTCACCCAGGGGTTACTAGATCAAGACTATACAGAAGGAATAATCCAAGCTTGAGCTATAAAATAATCGATAAATTTAAGACAAATGTATCTACAGGAGTAGCTCCTGTGATTGAAGCAAGCACAGCAGCTGAATTAAAAAAAGAAAGAGTTTATGCTCCAAGAATAATTCATCAATATGGAAAACCTTCAACGTATAAAGCAAACAAACTTGCCTATAACCTTCAAGAGAGAGAATCATTATGGAACTATACTTTAGATAAAATTGGGATGAAAGATATCTTGTGATAATAATTCAAACAACAATTGGATCTGAAGAAGACGCAAGAGAGTTAACAAATTATCTTATTAACAAACAACTTATTGCATGTGGGACCTTTACTAAGATTCAATCCATTTACAAATGGGAAGGGGAAATCCGACAAGAATCTGAATATGAAATTAACCTTTACTCAAAAGAGTCACTACATGATCAGTTGATTGAAACATTACAAGAAAAGCATACTTATGAACTTCCAAAGATTTTTACGATAAAACCAACTTATACCTTGCCTGAATATGAAGATTGGGTGAATAAAGAAACTATTTAATTATTGTCTCGAAGATATCCAAAAATACTATATTCATCGAGATTTATACTTCTTTCGTTATTTTTATCCAAAGCAGCAACTATTTGAGCTCTATGTTCTGTGGCGTGAAATATCATCATAGATAATATGACCGAGACTTTTCCAGAACTTTCTCCCTTTGACGTCTCAAACGTAACCTCTTCATCTTTTCTGTAAGACTGTTCAATTAAATCTTTATCGATATTTTTAAGTGCATCAATTAGATCATCAATTAAGTTTGGACTCTCAATATCGAATTCAATTTTAGAAAACGGTTTTTCTTGAAGCCTTTGACTGTATAAATATGATGCGGTAACAATATGAACCATGATTGTTCTAACTGTCCATTCTTTATCAACGACATAGTAATCCAGCACTTTTGGGTCAAGTTTTTTTATCTCTTTGTAGATCTCTTGGTTAGCCCAAGCCATATGTTTTGCCAAAAGTTCAATAGAAATCATTCTGACTCAAGTCTATTTAATCTCATATGAATATCATCTATTTTTTTAGATAGTTCTTGAATATCATCAACATTTTTTGCAGATCTTAAATAACGATCATTCTGCCATTTTAAACCCCATTTTGTTAAACCGATGCTGAAGGCACCCAAGGGCACAACTACAAAAAGACCCGACAGTTCTCTACTAAATGCTACTCCTAAAAACATGAATCCAAAAAGTAAGTACATGAATGACATAATTACTTTTTCCATTGTTCTTGTAATTTTTCTCTCTCTCGTTTCTTCAGAAGTCATACTTAAAGAATACCCACGATTTAAAATAGAATAATGAAAATCATTGTTCTTTGTACGGGAAACTCCTGTAGATCTCAGATTGCTGAAGGTTTACTAAAATCAAAATATCCAGATTACGAAATACATTCAGCCGGAACAAAACCAGAAATAAATGTTAATCCTTATGCAATAAGAGCCATGAAAGATGTAAACATTGATATATCTAAAAACTATCCAAAATTAGTGGATGATTTTGTTGATCAAGAGTTCGATTATGTAATTACAGTCTGTGATTCTGCAAATGAAATTTGTCCAACGTTTCACAATGCAAAAAATAAAATACACAACTCTTTTGAGGACCCAAGCAAAGACTCATATGAATCAGATGAGCATGCTATGGAAATATATAATCAAACTGTCAAAGATATAAGTAATTGGATTGAACAATTAGATTTTTAATTTAAGTAGTTCTCAGTTCTATAAAGTTTAAAAAATGAAAAGGTCGCAGCTGAACACAGTAAGTGCCATATCATATGAGCTTGTAACCACGAGTCGGGATTGCACCAAGGATGATCTGGAACTCCTGTTTCCCATATAAGTAAGGCACCAAAGAAGGAGAGAAATCCCAAGAAAAACCAGGGAGAGTACTTTATTTCAGATGGTTTATTTAAATTTGGAATTAATGCAGGAGCAAAATAAAGTAGCATTTCCCAATTATTCTGAAAGTTTTGAAACGACTCTATTACAGGACTTCCAAAAAGTTGCTGAATAACTAGTACTGAAACACCAGAACTAATTCTTCCATAAATGTTTGGAAACTTTACAACTATTTCAGTAGCTATCCAAAGCCCAATACTCAATTCGAACAAACTGATTCCAACCCCAAATCCTCCATTCAAAAACCATGAATCAAAGGCATATACTGCAACTAATAAAAAGTAAAGAACAAGATAGGCTTTTGTTGAAAAACCAATAAGTTTTTTTAGGTTATAAATCCATAAGATAACTATGTACATAATCATTGATAAATTATCAAGCCATGCACCAAATTCGGTATTTGTTCCATGCATTGCCATTGAACCCGGTCCAAGAAAAGTTGAGGCCCCAGCATATATGACCGCAATACTTGGAGAACCAAACATAGTAATTCCATTCTCAGAAGTTGCATCTTGAGACAATTTATAGAACATATAGAGACCTACAATTACAAATCCCAAATTACCTAATGTATTTGAAGGTTCCCTTAGCAAACCATCGCTTACCCTCTCACACCATCTCGAAACTTCACCAATAGCATTTTCGTTTGAAGCTCTATCACCCCAACCATCGAGACCAAAGAGCATATAAATAATAAAAAATCCAAAGACAGAAGAAATTGCAACTTTTAGAGGAAAATAATTTTTTATATTATTTTTTAGATTCATCAAGTGATTTTATTGATGCAGTCAACGATCTATCCATATCTGATATTAGATCCTCAATATTCTCAAGGCCTACAGATATTCTTATTAAATCATCTGGTGCTTCAGCATCTGTTCCAGCCGCTGAATCGTGTGTCATTAACGAAGGAACTTCAATCAACGACTCTACACCACCCAAACTTACAGCCAATTTATACAAATCTAAATTAGAAAACAATTTTTGATCATCTATATGATCCTCTGTGTAAAAACTTAGCATTCCACCAAAATAATCCATTTGTTTTACTGCAATCTCGTGGTTTTTAAAGTTTGTTAAACCTGGATACTTGACTTCTTTAATGTGTTCAGAATTTGATAAATATTCTGCGAGTTGATGAGCATTTTTTGAATGCATTTGTATTCTTGGTCCAAGAGTATACAAACCTCTTTGAGCAAGATATGCATCAAATGGTGACATTACTGCACCACTTGCTTTTTGTACTAAATGTAAATATTCATGTACATCAGGTTTATTTGTTATTACAACTCCTCCAAGCGTGTCGCTATGTCCACCAATATATTTAGTTGTAGAGTGCATAATAATATCGACACCATGTTCAAATGGTCTTGTAATAAATGGTGTCGAGAAAGTGCTATCAGCAACTAAAAGTGAATTTTTGTCATGTACTATTTTTGAAATTGATGACATATCATAAAGGTTTATATTTGGATTTGATGGAGATTCTATCCAAACAAGTTTTGTATTTTCATTAATTAGAGATTCTAATTTTTTTATTTCATTGAAATTACAAAAATTTACCTCAATCCCACGCTTTGTTGCAATCTGAGTAAAAAATCTTGTTGTTCCACCATATACTTCATCCGTAATTACAACATTTTCACCTGGTTTGATTAACTCTGCAATCATAGTTACACAAGCCATTCCTGAAGCCATAGCAAAACCATGTAAAGTTTCATGATCATCTATACCTTCCAATGAAGCCATTGTTCTTTCAAAAATTTCTCTTGTGGGGTTATTCATTCTTCCATAAAAATATTCAGATTCGCCTGGTTCTGAATTCTCGTAAGTTGTAGACATATGAATAGGTGGCATCACATCGCCGGTTGGTAATTTAAATTTCTTTTGAGTATGAATGGCTCTGGTATTTATGCCGTATTTTTTTGATTCCCCCATGTGAGAATTGTAGATAAGTTTGTATTGCTATGCACTAACAAATTTCTCTTTTATAAAAAATTAAATTGATACATTAATTTCTTTAAATCCTCTGATACCAAATGCACCAGTTCTCTCAGGTTCATCAATCAATGAAACCTCATTTTTAAATAAATTTTGAAATGAGACTTCAAGTTCTAATCTTGCAAGATGAGCACCTAGACAAAAATGAACACCACCTCCGAAACTCGTATGACTTAAGTTACTTCTTTCAAAATCAATTTTTTCTGGATTTTCAAATGCTGCTTCATCTCTATTTGCTGATCCAAGAAGAATGGCAATTTTAGAATTCTTTGAAAGATTTATACCTGAAACAACAGTTTCTTCTAAAACCCATCTTTGAAAAAACTGAAGAGGACTGTCCCAACGAATTAATTCTTCGATGATATTTTTAATATCATATTCTTTATCTAGGTTTTTTGTAGAAATATTATTTAACAATAATGCAACAATTGAATTGCCAATAGTATTCACTGTTGCCTCATGACCAGCATTTAAAAGTAGTATCACTGTGCAAATTATTTGATCTTTTGTTAGCTGTTGGTTATTTTCAGACACTTGAGACAATCTTGAGATCATATCATTTTGAGGATTGTTATTCTTTCTATCGATTAAATCGTTCATGTATATATAAAAGTCTTTTGCTGCACTCTCAGCCTGAGATGCATTTTCGTCCGAAACTTTTAAGTCATACATTTTTACGATTGCATGTGACCAGTAAAGAAATTTTTCATAGTCTTCTTCTGGAACACCAAGAAGTTCTCCAATCACTGCTATTGAATAAGGTTGAGCGTAATCTGCCAAAAGATCGAATTTGTCGTGACGAACTTTGTCCAGAAGCTCTTTTGATTTTGTTTCCATAAACGGTCTTAACTCTTGTACTTGTCTATTTAAAAACGCCTTAGCAACTAACCCTCTTAGTTCATCATGGATATTTCCTTCAAGATTCAATAAATTAAACTCTTCTGTTTTCCAAAAATAATCGTAATCTTTTGGGTTTATTAATTTTTCATCTGAGTCTTTTATGTTGTCCTCTGGTTCCGAAGACGAAAAATTTTTGCTTTTTTGTATCTCTTTCACGTCTTCAAAATGTGTTATTAAATTTAATCCGGATAGTTTGTCATAATGAATGGGAGAACTACTCCTTAACTCTTTTAAGTATGGATAAGGATTTTTAATAAAATCTTTATCTTCATTTGGAAACTCTATTTCTGGAATGCTCATATCACTAAATTATCAGTTTTAGCAATATTTTCTATGTATTTATAAAAAATTCTTAGTGACCAGTTTGAAATACGTTGATATCATCAAACTTATGACAGAAAAAAAATCAATGCTTGATGGCGAAAGACAATACCATATTCAATTGAAAGAAGGTGATATAGCTGATTTTGTTATTCTCCCAGGTGATCCAGGAAGAGTAGATTTTATTGCAAAACATTTTGATGATGCAAAAGAAATAGCTTTTAATCGAGAATATAAAACAGTTACAGGAACTTACAAAGGAAGACCAGTTAGCGTCACTTCAACTGGAATAGGATGTCCGTCTGCCGCAATAGCGATTGAAGAATTAGCAAATATTGGAGCAAAAACTCTAGTTCGATTAGGAACCTCAGGGGCAATGCAAGAACATACAAGAGTTGGGGATTTCGTAATAGCAAATGGAGCTGTTCGTCAAGAAGGAACATCACCACAATATATGCCTATAGAATTTCCTGCTGTTCCATCAGCTGATATGGTTTCAGCACTAGAAGCTGCCGCAATCGATAGTAAATCAACATATCATATTGGTGTTGTTCAATCTAAAGATTCATTTTATGGACAACATGATCCAGACTCTATGCCTGTTTCTTATGAATTAAATCAAAAATGGGATGCCTGGGTTAAGGGTGGTGTCTTATGTTCAGAAATGGAAGTATCAACTTTATTTGTAGTAGGAAGCTATAGAAGAATCAAAACAGGGGCTTTACTTGTTGTATACGGAGATCAAAATAGACAAGAAGCACTTTCAAAAGAAGATTATTTAGATTCAGTAAACAAAGCAACAAAGATCATTCTTGAATCAAGTTTGAAGATATAATCTAATTATGGATTCAGGAAATCTAATCGCATTTTTAAAAAAATTTAGTTTTGGAAGACTAATTGGTTGTGGGATTGTACTAAGAATTGCAGTTGCGCTTGTTGACGGTGTTTTTGGTTTAGAAATAAATGAAATTGAAAACTTTAATATATATTTATTTGCAGTCGCGTTAATTTATACAGTCTTTTGGATGTTCAATAAAAGCTATTCAGATGAAGAATATGAGGATTGAGTTCCCCTTTTTGTAACAGACAAACTAGCTTTATCAATTGCTAGATTTATAGCGTCATTAACTTTTAAACCTTTGGATAGTCCATATACAAAAGATCCAACAAAAGCATCTCCCGCACCTGTTGTATCAACAGCGTCGACTTTTGGTGCTTTAAATTTTATAATTTCATTATCTTCAACATATAAAACACCGTGTTCTCCATAAGTGACAAGTAGATTACATGGAATTGTTTTTGAGAATTCTAATATATTTTCATCTGTCACATCCAACCCACTAATTATTTGAAATTCATTTTCATTTGGAATAAGCCAGTCAATTTTTTTAAGAAAGGTACTCTCTAAATTTTTTCCAGGAGCCGGATTAAAAACTGTAGTTATGTTATTTTGTTTTGCATAATCAAATACTTCATGATTCACATCCATTGGAATTTCAGCTTGTCCGATAAGATAAGAAACATTTTCTATTTCTTGAAGAGATGCTATTGCTCTATTTGGGTCAATTTCATTGTTTGCTCCAGGAATAACAATGATTTTATTTTCACCCCTAGCATTTACCCATATGGGAGCTACACCACTTGACACTTTTACTCTTTGAATATGATCAACATTTACATTGTTTTCAATAAAATTATTGATTGTTGAATCTCCAAAAATATCATTTCCTATGCAAGAAATCATGTAGACATCAGCACCTAATAGTCCAGCCATTACTGCTTGATTTGCTCCTTTACCACCAAAGCCAGTTTCAAACGAATCACCTATCAAGGTTTCTCCACTTGAAGGGAATTCAGAGATGTAAGAAAATTGATCTATATTTGAACTTCCAATGACACATATCTTTTTGTTCATCGATAAGTTACTCGTCTCCCCATGTGTCTTCTAAGAATCCTTTTCTTCCACTTGCTTCTGCATATATTTTGTATCGAGCACTTTGTTTCTTATAAAAGTCTTGATGATATTCCTCCGCAATATAAAAAACAGGCGCTTCTGTAATTGCAGTAACAATGGGTTTATCAAATTTGTTTGACTTTTCTAACTCATCTTTAGATCTAAGTGCTTCTTCCATTTGTTCTGGACCTACCGTAAATATTTCGGTTCTGTATTGTGATCCAATATCTGCAAATTGATAATTTAATGCGGTAGGGTCTATGTTTCTCCAAAAAACTTCTAGGAGCTCACTATATGTAATAATATTTGGGTCATACTCTATCTCAACAACTTCTGCATGACCAGTGTTACCTATACTAACCTGTTCATAAGTTGGATTCTCTGTCTCTCCACCCATATATCCAGAGGTTGCTTCAAGTACACCATCAAGTACTTCAAATGGGGGCTCCATACACCAAAAACATCCACCGGCAAAGTAAGCTTTTTCAGTATTTTGTGACATATTTGATGTTCCTAAACTTATACATGAAAATAATAGTAGTAGAGAAATAAATTTTAAATTTTTCATAATACGTAAGTATAGAAATTTTAAATATAAGTAAGTATAAAAAAGGACCAGCTTGCTGATCCTTTTTTATTTTTAATTGTTAGATGAACTAAAAGCTACACCTATTCCAAATGTAAACACAGGAAATAAAATTACGCCACCCAATATAAATATTGGAACAGCAGCCCCTTGTGGAACTAATCCAAACAAATTGCCAATACTGACAGCAATTACCAAGTAAGCTGCAGCTTGTCCGGAAATTTTACCCCATGACGGAACCATATTATTTTCATCAGCACTCAATAAACATAATGCCCAGATACCAAATAATATGAATGTAGCAAGTTGTCCTACATTTGCTATTTCTGATACTTGATTAGCGTTGAGAACAGTTTCAAATACATTATTAGCATTAGCTGTTGGTGCTAATGAACCCGTCAATTGTACAACTGCTGCAACAAATGTAATTGCGCTCACAATTCTAAAATAAGGATTATTATCACCAAAAAGCTTTTGTGTTAGAGAAATTGTAAATAATAATGCAAAGCTTTGTACAAACCCAACAATATTAACTATTCCTCCATATTGCTCACTGTATCCAACCTGATCAGGTCCTATAAGCAATGCAAATATTGCAAATTGAACAATAGTTCCCATAGCTGCAATTTTTGCCATCAAACTTCCAAGTTGTGCTTCTTTTGTAGTTAGCAAACTTCCTCCTAGTTAACTCATATATTTAATATTTTACAAAAAAAAGTTCTCGTTAGAAGACTCTTTTTAATCAAAATTAATTTGGAGTTTCACCCTCTTTGAAATCGACAAATAATCTACCAGCGTATACAGGACCCATGTAGGCAATCGTAGTACCATCAAATAAATCATTTTCTGATTCGCTATCAAGAGCTCCTTGTAATTTTTCTACAGCACTGTCCATAGCCTCTTGTGTATCCCATATATTCCAACTGATCGCACTATTACCATCAAATAATGCACCTGTTATTTGAAGCCCATCTGAATCTTCATAAATAGGTTCAACTTTTTCTTTTAAGAAATTTAAGACAGCATCTGTCTCTTTGGCAACACCAATTACAAGTCTCATGTAACCAGGCTTTTTCTCTTCTTTGTTAATGTTTTGATAAACTTTTCCAAAAACAGCTTCACCTTCATAAATTACTGGTGGTGCCGCCATGAAAGAAGCAGCTTCAGCTAGAGTTGCTTGAACTTTTTCGGCAACTGCATCACTAGCTTCTTTGCTTTCATAAGCCGACATATTTATTCCAGATGTCTCACCAGTTATTGCGGCCGTCATTGAAATTAATCCAGGCGTACCATCAAATTCAGGCATTACTTTGTCTTTAACAAAAGAAATAGCCTCATCTTTTTTTCCGTCCTGTAAAGCCGGAATTGTTATTCTAAAATACATTTTTTCCTTTCTTTTACTCATACTAAAAATATGGATCAAGGTTTGTTGATAAAATTGTGAATTTTTTGTTAATTGAAAACTGCCTTGTATTTATACAATAATTGTATATTATTAAATTAATCCTTCGACCAAAAGGCGGAGAGAAATATGAAAATAACAGTACCTAAAATAATTGGATTAAAGAATAATCGTATCATATCTATGATGACTGCTTACGATTATCCTTCTTCAAAAGCAATATCTGATGCAGAAATAGATATTATTCTCGTAGGAGACTCACTTGCCCAAGTAGTTTTAGGCTATGACGACACTCTCTCAGTTACTGTTGATGAAATGCTTCATCATGTTAAAGCAGTTACAAGAGCAAATCCAAATTCCCTTGTTGTAGCAGACATGCCATACATGAGCTATCACGTTTCTGAGGAAGAGACTATTAAGAACGCAGCAAGGTTTATTCAAGAAGGAAAAGCAGATGCCGTAAAAATAGAGGGTGGAAAAAAAAGAGAAAATATGATTAAAGCATTAATTAATGCGGAAATTCCTGTAATGGGTCACCTCGGATTGACACCACAATCTAAAAATGTAATGGGTGGATACAAAATTCAAGGAAAAACCCTAGAACTTGCAAAAGAATTATTAGAAGACGCAATCCTCTTAGATTCATTAGGTTGCTTTTCTTTTGTCTTAGAGGGAGTGCCAAAGGTAGTTGCTCAAACTATAACTGAACAAGTTTCTATTCCTACAATTGGGATAGGTGCCGGGGTACATGTCGATGGGCAAGTACTTGTTTATCATGATCTTCTTGGTATGAAATCTAAAGAGTATATAGATGCAAAATTTGTGAAGAGATATGACAACCAATATGACAGAGTTGTTGAAACGATGAAAAATTTTAAAAAAGACATCGAAAATAAAGAGTTTCCTACTGATGATCATTCTTATGATTCGGGTGATTCTTTATCAGAAAACCTTGAAGAGTGGAAAAAAGAAGTTAAAAAAATTCTGTCATAACCCACATCTAGTATTAAATTAATAAGTACCTGCTTCGTAAGAAGCCACGTACAAGTGTCCATAGGAGATATATGAGTAAATATGATTTAGTCTCAATTGTGAGACCGACCGCTGAAGACAGCGTCGTTGAAGAACTACACAAAACTATAACTAATTTAATCACCACTAATGGTGGAAGCATATCAGATCAAGGAGTTTGGCAAAAAAGAAAACTTGCTTATCAAATTGATACTTTCAATGAAGGGATTTACACAATTACTTCATTTGAAGGTCCTGGAAATATTCCTGGAGAGTTAGATAGAGTGCTAAAAATATCTGATGATGTTATTAGACACAAAGTGTTAAAGATGGAAAGCTAGAGGTAGATAAATGGTAGATAACACAGTAACAATAATTGGAAATTTAACAGCTGATCCAGAAGTTAGGGTCACTGACTCTGGTGCAACATTAGCTGAAATAAGAATTGCACAAAACAAAAGAAAAAGAAACAATGACGGATCTTGGGATGAAGGTGAGCCAATGTTCTTCCAGGGAACAGTTTGGAATGATATGGCAGAAAACGCATCTTCAACATTACAAAAAGGGATGAGAGTAATCGTTGTTGGTAGATTAAATTACAGATCCTGGGAGACACAAGATGGACAAAACAGATCAGTAGTGGATATAGCTATCGATGAAATTGCACCTAGTTTGAGATGGGCAAGAGCAAATGTTGAGAGAACATCAGGTGGAGGGAGCGTATCAGAAGCTCCTAAAGCAAGAGATGATTTCGAAGAGAACGAAGCTCCGTTTTAAGGCATATCATGGGTAAATCAAACAACAGATCAAGTAAACCAAAGTTATCTAAATATGAAGCTCCAAAGCAAAGGAGAATTTCAAAAGAGCAGATAGAAAATGCAACATATAAAGATGTAAAACTTTTAGAAAAATTTTTATCTGATAGAGGGAAAATTAGATCTAGTTTAATTACAGGGATAACAAAACAAGAACAAGCAAAAATAGCCAGACTTGTAAAGATTGGAAGAGAACTCGCTCTTTTACCATATGTAACAACAAGTTCTTACAAGCAATCCTACAACAGAAGATGAAAGTAATTTTAAATCAAGACATCAAGAAACTTGGTAAAAAAGGTGACGTTGTTGAAGTTGCTAAAGGTTATGCAAGAAATTATTTACTACCTAAGAACTTAGGTATAAAAGCTACTCCAAAAAATATTTTATTTGCAGAAAAAATGCAAGAAAAGAGAAAAGCTTCTATTGAAGAAAATATTGAGTTAGCAAATTCTATCAAAGAAGGACTTGCTGATGCAAAAATTGTAATTGCTGCTAATTCAACTGACGAAGGCACACTTTATGCTGCAATTTCTAATGATTCAATAATTGAGGCAATTGAAAAATTCTCAGGATATAAAATCGAGGAAGATCAGATATCGGATAATTCAATTAAAGAAATAGGTTTACACAACATTTTTATAAATCTAAGTGGGGATGTTTCATTTGAAGTCACTCTAGAAATTGTTCCGGAGACATAAATATGGTTGGCCCAGAAGCAGTATCAAGTAGAGATGTAGAAGGTCTTCAAAAAGCACCTCCAAATAGTATTGAGGCTGAAGAAGCACTATTAGGAAGTGCACTTTTATCTCGAGATGCTGCAAACAGATTGATGGAATCAGTTAAATCATCAGATTTTTATAGTCCTACAAATCAAACAATTTTTGAAGCAATGAAAGATTTATTTGATTCAGGAAAAC
Source organism: uncultured Candidatus Actinomarina sp. (assembly GCA_902627635.1). Classification (GTDB taxonomy): domain Bacteria; phylum Actinomycetota; class Acidimicrobiia; order Actinomarinales; family Actinomarinaceae; genus Actinomarina. The sequence continues at coordinate 4,025 of CACOKA010000018.1, read as the reverse complement.
CAATTGATAGTGTTACTGTTTCAGAGACTGTTTTTAAAGATAATAAAAATACTACAAGCTTAAAAACATCATCTATTGCAAGATTGATAGAAAATGTACCTAGTTCAGCAAACTTTGAAAGATATATTGAAATTGTTCTCGAACATTCAAACAGAAGAAAACTACTTAAAGCTAGTGGAAGGATAGAGCTTTTAGCTTATGCCCTTGATAAGGACATATCAAATGTTATGGACGAAGCTGAGCAGTCAATATTTACTGCCTCAGACGATGCTATTGGAGAGGGACTCATTGGCGTATCAGATGTGTTAAATGATGCAATTGAGAGAATTGAAGAAATTGAAAATAGGGGCACTGGTCTTTCAGGTTTAGCAACAAACTTTACAGATCTTGACTCAGTACTTGCTGGGCTTCAAGAAGGAAACCTTGTTGTAATCGCTGCAAGACCAAGTATGGGTAAATCATCGCTTGCATTAAATATTGCGACAAATGTTTCAAAAGAAGACAAAGTCACAGCTTTCTTTTCACTTGAAATGACAAAAGAAGAATTAGTTCAAAGAGTATTATTTTCCGAAGCAAAGGTTACTTCAGGAGATGCAAGAAAAGGTCAACTTGGTCCTGAAAAGTGGTCCCGTGTTGTTGAAGCAGCTTCAAAAGTAAACAATATGCCTCTATATTTCGATGATGCTTCTGTAATCACAGTTACAGACATTAGAGCAAAATCTAGAAGGCTTAAATCCTCAAAAGGTTTGGATCTTATTGTTGTAGACTATCTTCAATTAATGCAGGGTATGTCTGGTGACAATAGACAACAAGAAATTGCGGAAATAAGTAGAAACTTAAAGAATCTAGCCCGTGAGTTAAAAGTTCCAATCATTGCTTTATCACAGTTAAATCGTGCTGCGGAAGCAAGAGAAGATAAAAGGCCACGATTAGGTGATCTAAGAGAATCAGGAGCTATTGAACAAGATGCTGATATTGTGATGATGCTTTATAGAGATGATTATTACAATCCAGCAACAGAAACCCCAGGTGTTGCCGAAGTTAATATTGTAAAGCATAGATCTGGATCAACAGGAAAAGTAGACCTTTACTTTAGTAAGGAATATACACAGTTTTCTAATTATTCAAGACAACAAGATTAGTGAATAAAACTTTTGGAGCTTATGCTGCAATAACAGTTTTAGCTATTTCTTGGGGAACCATACCCATAATTATCAAAACCACTGATATAAGTCCATTAAGTCTTGTAGGAATAAGAACATTTATCGGCTCTATTTTTCTTTCAGTATTCTTTATAAATAAAAAAGTAAACTTTAAAGCTTTAATTAAGCCTGGATTGATTTTAGGACCTTTGTTAGCGATCCACTGGGCAACAATGTTTGAATCTATAGACAGAAATAGTGTTGCTGTTGGAATAGGTTTAGTTTTTTCTTATCCTATTTTTGTTCTAATTATTGAAAGAATTCGTGGAAAAAAATTAACAATAATTCAAATTTTAATTATTTTAATTGGATTTAGTGGCTTGATAATTTTGCTTGAGGTTAGATCCATCAATTCGATAAGTGGATTAATTTTTGGGATTTTAAGTGCGATAAGTTTATCTTTTTTGATAACTATTGGTGAACATTATACATCTGAATTTGGTGGTTTAAATATTGCATTTGCACAATTGATTTCTGCGGGATTTGTAATGCTTTATTTTACTACTCAAGGCTTTGGATGGATGATAGAGAATATAGGCATAAGTCTTTTTCTTGGAATTTTTTTAACAGCTATAGGTCTTACAACATATTGGTATGTTGTAAAAATTATTAAACCTTTATCTGTAAGTACCATCACTTATTTAGAGCCAACTTCTGGAGTTATTTTAGGGATTATTTTATTAGATGAAATAATATCTCTAAGCCAGTTAATAGGTTTTGTTCTTATTATTTTTGTCGGAATATCCCAAGTGATTTATGATTCAAGGATTAAATCTGATTAATTGAAAAAGTATGATTTTTTAAGAATTTAATCAGATTCCATTCTGAATTATTTTCCTTCAAGAACTTTAGAAAAGTTTCACTTTTTAGAAACAACGGATAAGTAAGTTTTTTATAGTTTTCTCTATTCAGATGTTCAACAATTTTTCCATCTGAAATTTTTTTGATTGCACTACCTAATTCATTTGCAGTTACGACACAGTCAAAATTTTCAAGAACTTCATCTTCAACTGTTAAAGTACTACTGTTCTTAAAGTTAACAAGCTTTAAGCATTGATTTTCAACTATTCCAAGCTCTTCAATATCTTTAGAAGAAAACAATTCTCTATCGATAACAATTTCTAATATTTCCATTAATACAAAGATACAATCTTTAACAACTAAGAAGTATTGCAATATAAAAATATTTCACTAACTTTACTCTATGGATACTTACAAAGGATCAGGAGTTTCTCCCGGTATTGGTCTTGGTAAATTTTACGTTATCAATAATGAAATTGATTTTTCAATTCCTAAAAAGCTGAGTTTTAAAGAAAGTCAAAGCAAATTAGATAAGCGATATGAAAAGCTAATAAGTGAATTAGAAAAAGACAACAGAGAAGATGAATCAAAAGTTTTAGATGCATATCGTCTACTTATAAATGACCCTGAGATAGTTGAAATGGTAGATGAAGAACAAAATCTCATAGAAGTTTTTCAAGTTTTTAAAGACACATCAGATCAAATGCTTAGTTTTGAAGATGAGTATTTTAAACAAAGAGCCGAGGACATAATTTCTATAGGTAAAGAAATCATTTTTACAATGCAGGATTTTGTTATAGATAAGAATTTAACTGAGGATGTAATTATTTTTGCTGACGATTTAACACCAAATGATACTTCATCCATTGACCTTACAAAGGTAAAGGGTTTTGTTGTATCAAATGCAGGACCTACATCACATGCTGTAATTGTTGCTAAAAACTTAGGAATACCTTGTGTGATAAATTTTGATATTTCAAAAATCGATACGGACTTTGATAAAAGTGTTGTATTAGATGGTGATACAGGAGAAATTTTCTTAGATCCAACATTGGATGTTCTAAAAAAAGTTGAAGAAGGTTTGAATAAAATAAACAAATTAAGAGAGTCTTATAATCAAGATTCAATCAAAGACTTAGGTATTGAACTTAGAGCAAATATAGGTAGCAGTGAAGAGATAAATGCTTTTAATGATGACCATATAAAATCAGTTGGCCTTTTTAGATCTGAATTTGTCTACATTGATAGATCCTCAAAACCTACATTAAAAGAACAAATAGAAATTAATAATGAATTAAATTCAAAATTTTCTAGCACTATTGTTTTTAGAACTTTAGACATAGGTGGCGACAAACAAGTTCCATATTTAAATTTACCTAAAGAAGAAAACCCATTTCTTGGGGTAAGAGGAATAAGATATTCTTTAGATGAAAAAGATCTTTTTAGAGAACAAATAATTTCAATACTTAGTTCAGACCTAATAGAAAAAGTAAAAATAATGTTTCCAATGGTTTCTATTCTTGATGATTTTTTAGATGCTAAAAAAATAGTCACAGATGAATCTAAAAAATTAAATGTTAACCTACCTCCTTTAGGGATAATGGTTGAAACACCCTCTGTTGCATTAAATACTGATCAATACATTCAACATGTTGATTTCTTTTCAATAGGAACTAACGACTTAATTCAATATACATATGCAGCTGATCGAGGTCTTTCCACACTAAACAAATATCAGGACCCTCTTGATGTGTCTGTACTTAGATTAATTAGTAATGTAATCGATACTGGACTTAAGAATGACATCGAAGTCTCTGTATGTGGAGATATGGCTTCGGATAAAGACTCATCAATTATCTTATACTTACTTGGTCTTAGAGTATTTAGTATTGCTCCATCTCAAGGACCAAATATAATCAATTCACTTATTCATGCAAAAGAAAATTTATCACATATAAAGAAAGAAGAAATTCTTTCTTCAACAGATTCTCAAAGTTTAAGAAAACTCATATCATAAAAATA
>CACOKA010000017.1 GCA_902627635.1 uncultured Candidatus Actinomarina sp. | reverse complement strand
GGTAGTGCAGAAATTAATTTTTCTAGCACTCTTTTTTTGTCAACTTTTTATTAAGTTGATTCAACTTTTTTAAGTTGAAATGGGTAAAACCCATGTTGATTCTTTGGTCAGATTTAAATTATTCAAAGATTTTGTTGGAGAGTTTGATCCTGGCTCAGGACGAACGCTGGCGGTGCGCCTTATGCATGCAAGTCGAGCGAAGCTTTTCAGTAGTTTACTACAGAAAATGACTGAGCGGCGAACGGGTGAGTAACGCGTGAGCAACCTACCTTAGTTACTGGGATAGCCCGAGGAAACTCGGATTAATACCGGATATTCTTATTTAATCACATGATTTTTTAAGGAAAGGTCAGCCGAACTAAGATGGGCTCGCGTTCTATCAGCTAGTTGGTAGGGTAATGGCCTACCAAGGCTACGACGGATAGCTGGTCTGAGAGGACGATCAGCCACACTGGGACTGAGACACGGCCCAGACTCCTACGGGAGGCTGCAGCAGGGAATATTGCGCAATGAGCGAAAGCTTGACGCAGCGACACCGCGTGTGGGATGACGGATCTAGGTTTGTAAACCACTTTCAGGAGGGAAGAAAATGACGGTACCTCCACAAGAAGCCCCGGCCAACTACGTGCCAGCAGCCGCGGTAATACGTAGGGGGCGAGCGTTGTCCGGATTTATTGGGCGTAAAGAGCTCGTAGGCGGTTCAACAAGTCGGTCGTGAAAGTTCAGGGCTCAACCCTGAAATGTCGATCGATACTGTTGTGACTAGGATACGGTAGAGGTGAGTGGAATTCCGAGTGTAGCGGTGAAATGCGTAGATATTCGGAGGAACACCAATTGCGAAGGCAGCTCACTGGGCCGCTATCGACGCTGAGGAGCGAAAGCTAGGGGAGCAAACAGGATTAGATACCCTGGTAGTCCTAGCTGTAAACGATGGATACTAGACGTAGGAATTGGATTAACGATTTCTGTGTCGTAGCTAACGCGTTAAGTATCCCGCCTGGGGAGTACGGTCGCAAGACTAAAACTCAAAGGAATTGACGGGACCCCGCACAAGCGGCGGAGCATGCGGCTTAATTCGATGATACCCGTAGAACCTTACCTGGACTTGACATATAGGGAAAAGTTATAGAAATATAATGTGCATTAGCGCCCTATACAGGTGGTGCATGGCTGTCGTCAGCTCGTGTCGTGAGATGTTGGGTTAAGTCCCGCAACGAGCGCAACCCCTGTCCTATGTTGCCAGCAAGTAATGTTGGGGACTCATAGGAGACTGCCGGTGATAAACCGGAGGAAGGTGGGGACGACGTCAAGTCATCATGCCCCTTATGTCCAGGGCTGCACGCATGCTACAATGGCAAGTACAACGAGTCGCAATACCGCGAGGTGGAGCAAATCTCTTAAAGCTTGTCTCAGTTCGGATAGGAGTCTGCAACTCGACTCCTTGAAGTTGGAGTCGCTAGTAATCGCAAATCAGCAAAGTTGCGGTGAATACGTTCTCGGGGTTTGTACACACCGCCCGTCAAGTCACGGAAGTCGGCAATACCCGAAGCCAGTGGTCCAACCCTTTTGGGAGGAAGCTGTCGAAGGTAGGGTCGGTAACTGGGACTAAGTCGTAACAAGGTAGCCGTACGGGAACGTGCGGCTGGATCACCTCCTTTCTAAGGAGCATAGAACATTTAGTTCTAAGGTTAATCACCGGTTGTCTACAAGACTGATACATTACTCAGCTGTGAAAAAGTTATTTGGCTTTTTGAAAATTGTATAGCAAGCGCAATTGCAAAGTATTCATATAGTTCAAGCTACTAAGGGCTATTGGTGGATGCCTTGGCGCTGGAAGCCGATGAAGGACGTGGAAGGCTGCGATAAGCCACGGGAAGCTGTCAAACAAGCATTGATCCGTGGATTTCCGAATGGGGAAACCCAATTTATTTATAAATTACTCCTGTTTGAATATATAGAACAGGTAGAGGGAACTAGGGGAAGTGAAACATCTCAGTACCTAGAGGAAAGGAAAGCAAAAGCGACTCCCTGAGTAGCGGCGAGCGAAACGGGAAGAGCCTAAACCAATTTAATGTCAAGACTGATGTCGTTGTTAAGTTGGAGTTGTGGGACCTCTTAGAAAGAGCATCAGATCTTTCAATAAGTCAGAAACAATTGAATTAGGAAAATTATCTGGAAAGTTAAACCATAGAGTGTAACAGTCACGTATTCGAAAATTCTTTTACTTATTAGAGTCATCCCAAGTAGCAAGGAGGATATTCCTTGTGAATCTGCGAGGACCACCTCGTAAGGCTAAGTACTAACCAGCGACCGATAGTGAACAAGTACCGTGAGGGAAAGGTGAAAAGTACCCCGGCGAGGGGAGTGAAATAGTACCTGAAACCAATAGCTTACAAGCAGTAGGAGGAAAATTTATTTTCTGACTGCCTGCCTTTTGAAGAATGAGCCAACGAGTTATCCGTATGTAGCAAGGTTAAGGAGTAATTCCGTATCCGCAGCGAAAGCGAGTTTTAATAGAGCGTCTAGTTGCATGCGATAGACCCGAAGCCAAGTGATCTATCCATGGGCAGGGTGAAGCGAAGGTAAGACTTCGTGAAGGCCCGAACCCACTGATGTTGCAAAATCAGGGGATGACCTGTGGATAGGGGTGAAAGGCCAATCAAACTTGGTGATAGCTGGTTCTCTCCGAAATGTCTTTAGGGACAGCGTTATATGTTGCGCTTTGGAGGTAGAGCACTGATTGGGCTAGGGGGCCAACAAGCTTACTGAACTCAGTCAAACTCCGAATGCCAAAGTGTTTAAATATAGCAGTGAGCCTATGGGGGATAAGCTCCATAGACGAGAGGGAAACAACCCAGATCATCAGCTAAGGCCCCTAAATGTATATTAAGTGTGAAACGATGTGAGAGTGTTCAGACAGCCAGGAGGTTGGCTTAGAAGCAGCCATTCCTTTAAAGAGTGCGTAACAGCTCACTGGTCGAATGTTCTCGCGCGGAAGATGTAACGGGGCTAAATATACTGCCGAAGCTATGGGATTTTATTAATTCTGATTTCGATCCAGAAGATAAAATCGGTAGGAGAGCGTTGTATGGACAGCGAAGCGACAACGTGAGTTAGTCGTGGAGACCATACAAGTGAGAATGTTGGCATGAGTAGCGAAGGAAGAGTGAGAATCTCTTCCGCCGAATGTCCAAGGGTTCCTGGGGAAGGTTCGTCCGCCCAGGGTTAGTCGGGACCTAAGGCGAGGTCGAGAGACGTAGTCGATGGATAACAGATTGATATTTCTGTACCACTAATTAAGCGCCCAAACCGAATATATGTTGCTAAGGAAAGCCCTTCGGGGCCTACCGACCCACATATTACTAGGTTAGCAATGGAGCGACGGAGAAGGATAGATGAGCCCAGGTGATGGTTATCCTGGGGTAAATGTGTAGGAAGACTGATAGGTAAATCCGTTAGTCACATATTCTGAGACATGATGCCGAGCCGCTTTTAGGCGAAGTCATTGATTCCATACTTCCAAGAAAAACTTCTAGTTAGTTTTTTTAGTGCCCGTACCCCAAACCGACACAGGTGGACAAGTAGAGAATACTAAGGCGAGCGAGATAACTCTGGTTAAGGAACTCGGCAAAATAGTTCCGTAACTTCGGGAGAAGGAACGCCCAAGTAAAGTGATTAATTAACTTTATGAGCTTGAACGGGCCGCAGTGATCAGACTCAAGCGACTGTTTATCAAAAACACAGGAGGGTGCAAAGTTCTAATACAACGTATACCCTCTGACACCTGCCCGGTGCTGGAAGGTTAAGTGGAGAGGTTAGCTTCGGCGAAGCTTTGAAATTAAGCCCCAGTAAACGGCGGCCGTAACTATAACGGTCCTAAGGTAGCGAAATTCCTTGTCGGGTAAGTTCCGACCTGCACGAATGGTGTAACGATTTGAGTACTGTCTCAACCAGAGACTCGGCGAAATTGCAATGTGAGTAAAGATGCTCACTATGCGCGACAGGACGGAAAGACCCCGGAACCTTTACTGCAACTTGATATTGAAGTTTGGTGTGCAGTATGCAGGATAAGTGGGAGACTATGAAATAGCGGCGCTAGTCGTTATGGAGTCATCCTTGAGATACCACTTTCTTCATATTGAGCTTCTAACCTAGATCCGTTATCCGGATCAGGGACATTGTCTGGTGGGCAGTTTCACTGGGGCGGTGGCCTCCTAAAAAGTAACGGAGGCGCTCTAAGGTCACCTCAGCGTGGACGGCAATCACGCATCGAGTGTAAGTGCAAAAGGTGGCTTGACTGTGACACAAACAAGTGGAGCAGGTACGAAAGTAGGAACTAGTGATCCCATGGTTGCATGTGGGTGCGCCATGGCTCATCGGCTAAAAGGTACTCCGGGGATAACAGGCTTATACCCCCCAAGAGTCCATATCGACGGGGGTGTTTGGCACCTCGATGTCGGCTCTTCTCATCCTGGGGCTGGAGCAGGTCCCAAGGGTTAGGCTGTTCGCCTATTAAAGAGGAACGCGAGCTGGGTTCAGAACGTCGTGAGACAGTTCGGTCCCTATCCGTCGCGCACGCAAGAGTTTTGAAGAAAGTTGTCCCTAGTACGAGAGGACCGGGATGAACGAACCGCTGGTGTGCCAGTTGTCCTGCCAAGGGCACGGCTGGTTAGCTACGTTCGGAAAGGATAAGCGCTGAAAGCATCTAAGTGCGAAGCCCCTTCTAAGATAAGAACTCTCACCGGATTAACCGGGTAAGACTCCTTATAGAACATGAGGTTGATAGGTCAGAAGTGTAAGTACAGTAATGTATTCAGCTGACTGATACTAATAAGTCGAGGGCTTGAACTGAAGACGGCGTATGAGCGCTTGCTATAGAATTTTTAAGAAGTTGAGAATTACGGTGGTGATAGCAGTGGGGATACACCCGTTCCCATTCCGAACACGGAAGTTAAGTCCACTAGCGTCGATGGTACTTGAGGGGCAACCCTCTGGGAGAGTAGAACACTGCCGATATTTATTGGAGAGCCCCTAGGAGACTAGGGGTTTTTCATTTATACTTATTCGTATGGGAGATACTGTCTATATTCTTACGAATGAAGCAATGCCTGGACTTGTGAAAATAGGTAGAACTTCAAAACCTATAGAAGAGAGACTAAAAGAGCTAGGCAGTAAAACAGGTGTACCTTTACCTTTTTCATGTTATTACGCTGCTGAAGTTGATGATGCAGCCAAGTTAGAAGATGTATTCCACAAAGCTTACGCTGATAATAGAGTCAATCCAAATAGAGAATTTTTTTCAATATCACCAGAAGCAGCAAGAACGATATTAAAGGAATTTGAGATTTCAGATAGGACTGTTTCGGAACAGTTTGAAGACGATGCAGAAAAAGCAGCTTTTGAAAAAATATCCAAAGTTAGATCATTTTTTGATTTTAATGAAATTGGTATAAATCCTGGAGAAGAGGTTGAGTTTGTAAGAGATTCAACAATAAAAGCTACTGTATATGATGACTCAACAATTAATTTCAATGGAAAAATTACAAGTTTATCTGCTGCAACCGGTGAAATATTAAATAAAGATAAAGATGTAAAATCAAGATATAACGGTGTACTTTACTGGAGTTATAAAGGTCAGACTTTATATGAACTTAGAAAAAATAAACGGAGAGAGTAATAAGAAAATGTCAACAGAAAAAATATTCAGATATTTTTGTTATTTGGGGATAATAGGTCCAATCTATTTATTTATCAGTGCTTTATTTCAACCAAATATACCCTTATTTCCATGGAGTGACCTTACATATCAAGAACAATTAGATTTATATCCAGGAGTATTAAATGGACGTTCAAATTTAGCAACATATCCAATGTTTTTATATATTGTTCATCCCTATTTTTATTTAAAATACTTAAGAACATCTAAATTTGAATATGTAAATATCTTATATCATTTTTGGGTAATCTTGTTTTTAATAAGAATTACAGCCTTACTTGTACATGGAATTGTATTAGATGATTATGCAGTATTTGCTTATCCTACAGAAATTATTATGCCAATCATACATTATTACTTTAGAGAGAAATTAAAAACGTAATATATGACAAAATTTTGTGAATAAGATTAATTACTTTAAATTACTAAATATATTTTTAATTTTTTTACTAATAGTTATGTTGCTGTTAGTTATTTATTCAGTATTTTTACCAAATTCAATTTTTCTTTTTTTTCAACAAACATATCTGGAAGTATTAAGTATGAATGAAACTGGAGGAAATGGACATCTAAACTTATTGACATATCCATTAAGTTTATATCTAATGTGTACATTTGGTTGTGTGCAATATTTACTAACTCAAAAGTTCTTCTACCTTGATTTTTTAACAATTATTTGGACTGTTGTTCTTATATCAAGAATAATATCAATTTTTACAAGAGGAGATATAACAATTGACCTATATTTCTTTTTTGGAATACTTACAGAGTTTATGATTGCTCCAACACTAATTTTCTTTCGTAATAAATTAAATAAAATAAGATAGCTAAATATTATTTAAATAATTTCTAATACCATCAACTTGCATCACAAAATTACCATTACCAATATAATTTTTAATTGTCTTATCATCTATACCTAGTGATTCATAGTTTCTAGTCAGCCACTGAACTAAATCATTGCTTGCTTCGTCATTACTGAGATTTTTAACATTGTTGATAAAGGATATCCAATCTTCAATACTTTCCTTTGCGCTTGTGATAAGCTCATAAGGATTTTTATGTATTCCAAAATGTGCAATTGCTAATTGATTTATTTCTAGCTTTACTAAGCTATCAAGAGTTTGGAATAATATTTCTTTATCAAAATCAGGTGGAGGAAGATTTGGTTGAACAAAATCTCCGTGAGGATAGATCAAACCAAGTGTATCACCCATAAATAATGTTCCAGAGTATTCATCATAAAATGTGTAATGATGTTTTGCGTGTCCAGGACTGTACAAAGCTTTGAGGTTTCTATTTATATCAAGCTTTAAATCAGCTCCATCATTCAGTGATTTAATATTTTCTAAAGGTACAGGTTTTATTGGACCCCAGTTTTTTTTAAGCCAATCTTCCGTATAAACATCACTAACAGCTTTCCATAATCTCTCTGGGTTTGGTAAATGTTTAATCCCTAACTCATGTACGTATATAAAATTTTCTTTATATCTTTCGTTTAAATGTCCTATACCACCTACATGGTCTAGATGTAAATGAGTAATAGCTGTTCTTTTAATATCTTGTATTCCAAGCGACTCTAATGCCGAAATCAAATATGGAAATGAATTTGAAGGACCAACCTCAATAAGTATTGGATCTGATGTATCTATATAATAACATGACATTCTTTGAGGTTTACCCTCCATATGAACATCAATTTGATATATCTCATTATCAAATTTTGTTACGTCTGTGTTCATATATACATTTTTGCATACAAAAGTTATAAACTACAATGTTTACAGTGAATGTTTCATTAGCAAGTACAGCAGAATACAGTTCAAAAGCAGCTGAATCAATAAAAGATTTAAATCCCAATGCTGCAGATTTACTGATTACAAGTGTAATTACATCAATGGTTACTGATCTTGGTGTTGTTGCTCCTACTGCTTCTGGACTTTTAACTTATTATGATGGTGATAACAATTCAACACATTCAGTAGATGGTTATTTTGTAGCCCCAAAAAAATTTGATGGAAATGATCATGAAGAACATCGAATTTCTATGACTTATGGTGGTCATGTTGAAACATGTAAGGGAGCAAATACATTCGCTGTTCCTGGTATTTATAAGATTCTTAACCTAATTTTCGAAAGATATGCATCTCTTCCTTTGGATAAATTACTAGAATTTCCTATAAAAACTGCCAAAGAGGGTTTTAAATTAACCCAACCAACAAAAGATTACTTTATTCATTCATTAGAACCAATGTTCATGTGGCATGAACAATCAAAAATTGCTTTAGCCAATGTGTATGAAGATTTAGAAAATGGAATTGTTAAACTTGATAAATTAGCTGACACTCTTAGTCATATGTCAGATGAAGGATTCAATGATTTTTATATTGGAGATATTTCCAAATCTATAATAGAAACTTTAAAAATCGAAGGTGGTCATGCTACGAAAGATGATTTCAATGGATATGAATTAATTGAAGAAAATAAGTTTGAATATCAATACAAAAATTTAAAATTAACAGGGCATTCTGGACCTTCAATTGGTGGCTTAATGGTACTTAAGTACTTAAATGCGTTAACTGAAAAATCTCAAAATATTGAAGAAACTTTAAAAAATGTTTATTTGGATAGGCAAAATAACTATGAGTTTTTTGGTAGCAGGGGGGACCTAATCACTAATGAAATTTCAAAAATTTCAACATCTTCATCTACAATACAGGTAAACACATCTGATAAAAATAATTTTCATTTCTCAATAACCTTTTCTAGTGGCTATGGATCTGGTGTTTTATGTAAAAATACGGGTATGTATTTCAATAACTCTCTAGGAGAAATTGAGCTAAATCCGCAAGGTTTTCTTGGAGACACTAAGGGAGATAGATTGATATCAAACATGAGCCCCTTAATTATTGAATCAAATGAGGGAGTTAGTACAATTGGTTCTCCAGGCGCTGACAGAATAAGCTCTGCGATAGCTCAAGTTTTAACAAATTATACAAATGGGAACACATGGAAAGAATCAATAGATATGCCAAGATTTCATGTAAATGCTGATGGAGGAGTAAGGGCAGAGCCAGGATATGATAACATCAATACAAATACAACAATAACTGAACCATTTGATATGTATTTTGGTGGGGTTTGTGTGACTGGTAGTAATGATGATATTTTTAGTTATGGAGATAAAAGAAGAGGAAATACTTCTTGGAAATGTTAGAGAAATTACCTCATAAAAATCTTTTTTACTTTGGCTTTCTTGTTGTATTTGTATTTATAGGTCTGTCATATTGGCAATTAACAAGGCATCAACAAGACAAACAGATAATTGACTCTATTGACTCAAAAGATTTTATAAATGAAATATCTGTCTCAGATTTATATGATCTAAATAAATTTGAAGAATTTACAAAAATTCAATTAACTGAAAATATAGAGAATATAGAACTGATAAGAACTTGGTATTTACGATCACGTGTTCATAATGGAGAAAATGGATATCACCTTGTTAGTTTGTATAGGACAAATTTAGAAGAATATTTTTTAATAAATAACGGATGGGTTCCTCTTAATAAAAATGCAGATAAGACATTTTTATACAATAATCCAAATTTTAAAGGTAGATTATTAAGTTACGATATTCAAGGTGTTGGACAAGATGATATACCTGATTCAGAGTATTTATTTAGAATAGACAAATCATTTATAGAAAGTGAAACAGGAGTTGTTCTTCCAGAATTCTATATCGTCTTAATAGATGAATGTGGCAGTGGGGTAGAGTGTATAAATTTAGAAGAACCATATGATGCTCCCCATTTAAGTTATGCGTTTCAATGGGCATTTTTTGCTTTATGTCTAACAATTGTTGTACTAAGAAGAAATAATTTAATTACATGGAAAAAATAAATTTAAATAACATTTCTTTATCTTATGAAACTATGGGTCAGGGGAGTGATGTGTTATTACTTCATGGATTTCCATCCAATATGTACATGTGGAATGAAATAAAGAATGAATTAATCGAAAATGGCTACAGGGTTACAATCGTAGAACAAAGGGGATATCCATTATCAAGAATAGAAAATTTTGATGTACATTCTTTTAATATTGAAGAATTATCAAAAGATATTGAAGAATTAATAATAAAACTAGAACTTTATCAAAATTTAACAATTGTCGGACATGACTGGGGATCTATTGTTGGATGGGCACTGACATCACGTGAAAAAGTTAATATTAACAAATTAGTTTCTTTATGCGGTGGAACTGAATTTCCAATATCAGATGTATATAATAATTTAACATACAGAGAAAAACCTCATTATATTTCATCATTTCAAAATGTTAAAGAGTCTGCAGATATTATTGATAATAATCTAGAGTTTTTCTTTAGATCTGCTTACAGAAATAATAACCAAATAGGAGAGAATGTAGATCTATCACTAGAAAACGTTTTTATAGATTATTCATCAGAAAGTTGTGTCATGAATGAAAATGGAATTGTTAATTTAATTCAACACTTTGATGAGACCTCACTAGATCAACCAATTGCATGGTACGCAAATATAGATTTAAACTCAGAGCTAAGTTCAGCCTGGAGAAAGATAGTAACAACTCCTGTACATTTTGTATTTGGTGAGGTTGATGCTGCTGTAAAATTAAATAACAAAATGCGAGAAAGACTTATGACCAGTGGAAGCAATGTTAAGATAACAGAGGTACCTGGTGCAGGACATTGGCTGCCAATTACCCACAGGGAGAGTGTTTTAAAGGTTATATATGCATAAATTAATATTGTCAGTTTGTCCTATAATATATATTATGTTGCGTTATGTATAAAGCTGTATTACATGATCATTTAGACGGTGGATTAAGAGCCTCAACAGCAAAAGAACTTGCAATTAAGGACAATTATCTACCGTTAGTTAATGTTGAAGACATTGAAAATTTTTTTAACAGAGAATCATCTGAATCTCTTGAAGATTATCTTGAAGCCTTTGTTCATACAACAGCTTTAATGAATAGTTATGAAAATCTTGAAAGAATTGCATTTGAAGCAGCGGAAGATATGCATAATCACGGGATTACACATTATGAAAGCAGATACGCTCCCCTTTATTCGGTTAGCAATTCATTAACTCCAGAAGATGTAATAGATGCTATAAATTCTGGTTTTAAACAAGCTGAGGAGTTATATGGTATAAAATCTGGACTTATTTTGTGTGGGATGAGAAATGATTTAAATAATGTAAAACAAGTTTCTGAAATTGCCATTGATTACAAAGACAAAATTATTGGCTTTGATATTGCTGGACCTGAACTAAATTATTTACCTTCATTATTCAGTGAGCAATTTAATAAGTTAGTTGAAAACAATGTGAATTTGACAATACATGCTGGTGAAGGTGATGGAGTCAACTCCATACAAGAAGCATTAGATAACGGTGCAAAAAGGATTGGCCATGGTGTAAGAATAATTGAAGATATTGACCTGGAAACAGGTTTATTTGGGCCTACAGCATCATATATACAAGAAAATAATATTCCACTAGAAATTTGTATAACTTCAAATATAAACACAAATATGTACTCTGACTATAAAGATCATCCAATAAAAAATCTATTGGAACTAGAATTTACAGTTACCATTAATACCGATAACAGACTTATGAGCAACACAAATATATCAAAAGAAATTACTATTGCAGAAAAATTAGATATAAAAAATGTAAATAAATTGTTAGAAGAATCAGCTAGCTATAGTTTCTTGAATAATTTCTGAATTATTCTTACTAAGTATATTGTAAAAATCTTTTTCGTTGAAAAGCTTGAAGTTAAGGTTTGGATAAAGTTTACGAGCCATTTTTAACTTTTTTCGTTTCTTTGTTATAAGATTTTGATTCATTGTCGTGATCTCCACAAACAAATTGAGCGTTGGTAAGTAAAAATCAGGTGTAAACATTTTTTTTATTGACCCACTACCCCACTCTAGAGGGAAACTAACAGGTTCATATACCCATTCAATATCAAATAAATCTAAGTGTTCTGAAAATGTTTTTTCTGAAGGATGTGCAAATTTCATGCATTCGTTACAGAAATTTTTTCTGGATATAGAGAATAAATTTCTGCTTCCGTTTCAGTGTGAATTGGCCCTAATGAAATACCAAAGACAGCTTGTCCCTGTTTTATTAAATCTAACATCTCATTATTGTTTGTTATTACATATATTGATTTACCATCGGAAAAAATTGAGACGTCTGAAATATTAATATTTTTCCCTAAAATTTGTTTAACATTTTTAAGAGCAATTCTTATTTTTTGAAGACTAACTCCAGCTTCTCTCAATTTGTTTACTAACTTAATCTTTATAATATCCTGAAATGAATAAATTCTATGATATCCAGAACCTTTTATATTTCTAATTGAAGCATCAACCAGTGATGTTGTTGTCCAATGATCGAGTTGTCTATATGATATTCCAGTAATTTTACAAACTTCTGGACCTGTGTAACCCTGTTGCATAAGGTTAATTTACTAGCAAAAAATATATAATCAAGGTTTTATGCAAAATCCTCTGGATTTATATTTTCAATAAAACTCTTAAATTCCTCAATTTCATTGGCTTTATCATGTATTAAGTCAATTGAGTTGTTTAAAAAAAGATCTTCATTAACAGAAATTGTAGTATCTGCTCTTAATGCAAGAGCTATTGCATCACTTGGTCTAGCAGATAACGAAACTCTACCCTGATCCCCAAGGATTATAATTTCTGCGAAATAAGTATTATCGTGAAGATCTGAGATTACAACTTCATCAATATTTCCATTTAGAGATTCAATAATATCAATAATTAAATCATGAGTTTGTGGTCTTGGATGTTTTATTCCTTCTTGTGCATATGCAATTGATACTGCTTCAATAGTACCAATCCAAATTGGTAAAACTTTTTGACTATTTGGATCTAGTAAAAGCATTATTGGTGTTTCGGTATTTTCCTCCAATCTTATGCTGTTTACTTCAACGTTAATATTTTTTTTCATAGTTTAAGAATAGATAGATTCATAAAAATTTTTCTAAGAATATTTATAATTTACTAATTATTATTTGCATAAAATGAAAAAAAGCTCGATAAATTAAAATCCCATTTGACTGAATTTACAGAGTCTGAAATTCTTACATTATATAAGTCATCATTTACAACATAATTAAATTTTGTTTCACTGAATTCACTAAGTGTAATATTGGAAATATCTAGTTTGTTACCAAACACAAACCAGGGAGTTGTAGATTTAAATGTTAATGTCTCAAAGTTATTTCGTATTTTATATATATCAACATTATTATCAATAACAACATTGTTTATGAATGTATCAATTGAAGTTGAGTATAGTTTCTGTGTATCAACAAAGTGATTGTCTTTTGTTTCATTTACAAAAGACTTATTAACTATAGTTAAAATATTTCTATCATTTGATTGATTTAAACCAATAAATGTCAATCCTGCCTCATTAGTCCAACCTGTCTTTAAACCGTAAAAGTTACGTTCGATTAACTTATTAGTATTTAGATATACTTTATCCTCACCTTCAATATTTGATATGAAACTTTTTCTCATTATTATCGACAATAATTCATAATTGTCTATGACTTCTTTTGAAAGAATTAATAAATCACTCAAAGTTGTATAGTGACCATCTTGATCTAAACCATCAGGATTTTTAAAATTAGTATTGTTCATACCAAGTTGTTTAGCTCTTTTATTCATTAACTCAACAAAATCATCATTATTTTCATTAAATAACTGAACAACAGCAAAACATGCATCATTTGCTGAATATATGAGTATAAATTCTAATAAGCTTTCTATAGTCATTTTTTGTCCAGACTTAAGATACGCTACTTTACCTTCGTAAATGTAGTCAGAAGGTAAAGAAATTTCTATGTAATCACTTAAATTATAATTTTCAATAAGAATCAACGAAGTCATTAATTTAGTAAGTGAAGCTGGTGCAATAGTTGCATTAATATTTTTGAAGTACATCAACTGTTCATTATCAATATCATATGATAAATAAAATTCGGTTGTCAATAATTCTTCATCAACTTCCGTTGCATTAGCAACATTTATAAATAATAAAATTGAAAATAAATAGATAGCTATAAATCTTCTAATATGTAGCTCCCAATGATTTCAGAAAATTTATGAATAGCAATTTTTATTTCTTCAGGATCATTATCAGAATTATGAAAGTAGGTCTCAAAAAAACCTACTCCCCTGTCTGACATTGATTTAATAACTGATAAATTCTTAACTCCAAGACCTAGTGAAAAAAGGTATGCGAGGGAGGCAAATCTTTCTACGTCATGTTGACTATAGATTTCTTTATTTTGTTCGTATTTATACTCAATTAGTTCATTAAAATCCTCTTCTCTCAAACCTGCCTTTTTTAAAGCATCATGTTGAGAATATTCTCTTATTACAATTTTTGAGTTAGATGTATTGCCAGTCAGTAACTTGGGATTATTTTTAATGGCTTTTAATGAGAAAAATTGGTTTTCTTGAAGATCCAAGATTTTCTTAATTCTTACTATATCCTTGTCAGAAAAAGACCTGGTTCCACCTTTTGACCTTTTTGGTCTAATTAATCCTTCTTTTTCTAAAAATCTAATACGCGAAATTGTAATTGATGGATACTCTTTTTTAATTAGTTTTACAGTATCGCCTATATTCATTTCTTATCAACTTTTGTAATTATTAAATTAAATTTTCCTATTTGAATTCTAGAGCCTGACGTTAATACAGTTTCATCTGTCAATTCACCATTTACAAATATACCATTTGTTGATTTTTCATCGGTTATTATGACTGTTTCATCGTCAACACTTATAAATGCATGGTTTCTAGAAACAGTTACGTCATCAAGAATTATTTCTTTAGTTTCTAGTCTTCCAATCTTATGTATACCGTTTGTCAATAACCAAGATGAAGATTTGGTCTCATCATTTAATAAAGATAATATATATTTAGCTTCTTGGTTTATAAAGATAGAGTCTTCAAATGGTATTGTGTCATTATTCATTTTTTTAAAAATATTTTATAAAAATATTCTAGTGCTACAAAATAGTAAAAAATTAATGAAAATAGACCAAAAAGTAAAAAGAATAATTGCTCATTTCCTGTATTTATAACAAAAAAACATATAGAAAAAAATATTAGTACTGTACCGAACTTTCCAATATTAGAAACTTTAATAGTTTTAGTTCTTGTTAAAACATATAGTGAACCTATCATAACTAATATTTCTCTAATTAAAATTCCATAAAAAAACCAAATAGGAAAAATGTCTTCTAACCAAAATAATAGCAATAGAAATACAATTCTGTCACATACAGGGTCAAGAATGATTCCAAGTTTACTAACCTGATTCAATCTTCTTGCAACAATTCCATCGATTGAATCTGAAATACCAATAACGGCAATTAAAGTTACCAATAAAGGTATCCTGATATTCTCTATTGAATATTGATTAAATAAATATATGGAAACAAACAATCTTGAAAGAGTAATAAGATTTGGCAAAAGAAATAAATCTTTAAGTGTCAAATAAGAAATCCTTAGTGTCGTGAGTAGCTACAAAATGACCTTTACCCATATCAACCATTTTTTCTGAAGGATTTTTAGAAATAATATCATCAATTTCTTCAAAATTAACTGTATATTTTTCTCTAATATTAAATGGGTCAGGAATAGGTATCGAAGAAATTAATCTTTTTGTATAGGGATGAATTGGATTTTCAAGTAACTCTTCTGTCTCGGCAATTTCAACAATTTTACCATTAAACATAACAGCAATTCTATCACACATATATCTTGCAACCGCGAGGTCGTGAGTTATATACAAATACGATACGTCTAATTCTTTTGCTAAATTCAGCATTAAATCCATTATTGAAATACGAATAGAAACATCCAACATCGATGTAGGTTCATCACAAATGACAAATTTAGGCTTCATTACAAGCGTACGTGCAATTGATACTCTCTGTCTTTGACCACCTGATATCTCATGAGGGTATCTTGCTAAATAATTTTCGGGAGGGGTTAGACCCACAGTTTTTAATATTTCAACAATTGTATCTTCTCTTTCAGCTAAATTTCCTATATTGTGTATATCTAAAGGTTCTTTTATAATGTCCTTAATTGTCCATCTTGGATTAAGGGACTCATAAGGATCTTGAAATATCATTTGTATGTTGCGTCTAAATACTTTTAAAGAATCATCATCTATACTATCGATTGATTCCATAGTTTGTTTTTCAGGATTAAAAAAATTTACATTTCCCGAGGTTTTAGGATCTAACAAACATAGTGATCTAGCGGTAGTTGTTTTTCCACAACCGCTTTGCCCAACAAGCCCTAAAGATTCACCTGGTTTTATATTGAAACTGATTCCATCTACGGCTCTTACTATATTTTTCTTACTTGAAAGGAAGCTACTTGAGACTTCAAAATGTTTTACTAAATTCCTAACTTCAATTAAATTTTTACTCATTGACACATCCTGAGCAGCATTGATCTGCATAATGTTGTTCACCTACTCTAACAAGCTTCATTTCAATTTCTTTATTTTTACAAGCGTTAGTTGGTGAAGGGCATCTCGGTGAAAATGAACAGCCATCAATTTTATTTATAAGGCTTGGGGGTTCGCCATCTAATGACTTCAGTTTCTTTTTTTCTCCTCTTATAGATGGGGTTGAATCTAGTAATGCTTTTGTATATGAATGTTTTGGAGATTTAAAGACTTCTTTTGTAGGACCCATTTCGACAATTGATCCTGCATACATTACAGCGATCATATCGGTCATTTCAGCAATAACAGCAATATCATGAGATATATAAATTAAACTTAAACCAAGTAATTCTTGTACTTTTTTTATTTCATTAAGAATTTGATCTTGAATAACAACATCCAATGCAGTAGTAGGTTCATCAGCAATAATTATTTTTGGATCGCAAGAGAGTGCTAATGCTATTACAGCTCGCTGCTTCATACCTCCAGAAAGTTCATGAGGATATCTATTAGCAACAGACTCATCAAGTCCAACCATTTTAAATAATTCATGAATTTTTTGGACATTTGTTTGTTTAGAATTATCAGGATAATGTTCCCTTAAAGCTTCTCTTATTTGCTCACCAATTTTTATAACTGGATTCCAAGCATTCATTGCCCCTTGAAAAACAATACTAATACTATCCCATCTAACTTTTCTTAGCTCATATTCAGATAATCCAACTAATTCTTTTCCTTCAAGCTTTATACTTCCTTCAGTTATAACCGAATTTTCTGGTTGTAATTGTAATAAAGTCATAGCAACTGAAGTTTTTCCACATCCAGATTCACCAACAAGTCCAAATGATTCACCACTATTAATACTGAATGATACATCCTTTACTGCAGAAACATTTCCAGCTAGTGTCTCATAATGCATAGAGAGATTCTTAACATCTAAAACTATACCCATACTACCTTCTTCTCAACCTTGGATTGAAAACATCATCCAACCCTCTGCCAACAAGATAGAATCCACCTGCCAAAAGTGTAACTGCCAGTCCAGCAGGTATAACAAGCCACCAATATTCCATTCCCTGGTTAATGTATCCATCAGCTTGTGCAACTGAAATCATTAAGCCCCAACTCATATCAATATTTAGGAGACCTAAAAAGGATAAAATAGATTCCGATGCTATTGCACCTGTAACACTAAATACCATAAAAAGTAATGCTAAAGGTGCTACATTTGGAAGGATATGAGAAGTTAAAATTTTCATTCTTGAACCGCCTGTAATTCTTGCTGAATCGACAAATGGTTTAACTTTTACCTGTAGTGCTTGAGACTTTATAGTTATTACACTTCCTCCAAGACCTCCAAAAATACCTAATACTAATGCTAAGTGCCAAACTTTTAACTCTGCAAATGCTGAAATAATAAATAATAGTGGCAATGTGGGCAACATTAGGACAAGATCAGATTGGCGCATTAGGTAAGCATCGATTGTTCCCCCAAAATATGCAGCAATAGTTCCAAGCAAAGTTGAAATACCTACTCCAACTATGGCACTTAATAAACCAAGTACGAAGGCAACTTGACTTCCTTCCATAAGTTGTGAAAATACATCTCTACCTAAAGAATCTGTGCCAAG
>CACOKA010000016.1 GCA_902627635.1 uncultured Candidatus Actinomarina sp. | reverse complement strand
CGGAATAGGTTTTCCTCATATTCGAGACTCTTTTAGCTCAATTCCATCTCACCAAATTTTATATTCAAAAGCATTATCGATAGATGACAATCCACAATTAAGACCTTTACCAAATGGTATAAATTGGGAAGATGCTCGAAATAAAGTGGAGTTCATGAGAAGTCTTTACAAGACAAAAAAACAAAATTTAAATTTATTGTATATTAATTTGAATAAACCTGGTGTAGGCAGCTTTGGGCAAAATACAAATGATGAAAGACCCAAGCTTATTGAAATGTTTAAAAATGAAAATTATGTAACAAATGGAGAGGGACGTGGCACTAAGTTTCTTGAAGAAATTTATCATCATTCATTTTGTTTATCTCCAGAAGGTAACTGTGCTGATTCTCATAGAACTTGGGAAGCATTATATCTTGGTACCATACCAATAGTAAAGAAATCAAAAGCAATGAGTTGGTTTGAAGACTTACCTATTCTACAAATTGATAGATGGGAGCAAATCAATGATAGTTTCCTAAAAGAACAGTATGAAATAATGTCAAAAAAACAATATAATTTTCAGAAACTTAAGATGTCTTACTATATCAATTTAATGAAAAGTGACTTACAAAATAAAATTTAAATGTGTGTCAGATTAATTATTATATGCAAATATAACAACAAGAATTGCTTGAGTTGGACTATAGCTAGAGCAAATAGTGCAAAATACTTACCAAGCTAAACTTGAAAGAAATTATTAATAATATAAAACCATTAATTTTTAATTATTTCGGAATTTGCACCCATTCCAAAGTGGTTTGTACAAATTACATAAAGTTTATTTGGAGTGTCTGATGTTATTTCAATTTCAACATACGAACCATTGTTTCCAGGTATCCCATTTGTTGTTACATTCGACGAGTATTGACTTCCATCTTGTGATGTTGAAAATCTCAAAGGATGGTTAGAGTTACTATTATCACTTTGATCAAAACGGTACTTGTTTCCAGATACAACATTTAAGATCGTATTTTGGGAACCATTTAAGAAATATACACTTTGACCTGATCCACCGGTCCCTACAGTTACAACTACATCAATTGTTGTTTGTGGAACTGTAGTCGTAGTAGTAGTTTGTGGAACTGTAGTCGTCGTAGTAGTAGTTTGTGGAACTGTAGTCGTAGTTTGAGGAACTGTAGTCGTCGTAGTAGTTTGTGGAACTGTAGTCGTCGTCGTAGTCGTTGGAATTTTTATTTTTTGAGAAAAAGTAGTAGAGAACGGTGCAAAAGTTGTTGAGGATGTAGACGTTGAATCAACAACAGTTGTAGTAGTAGAAGATATCAAGGTTTCATTGTTTGAAACTTCACTTCCATTACAAAATGAAATTAAAAATATTAAAAGTAATTTAGATACTTGTCTCATGATTAAATTATCTCAAAATGGGAGTCTTTTGAGTATGTATATGTAAAGATTTCTGAAAAACCCGCGTGGGCGCTACAAGATTTGAACCTGTGACTTCTTCCTTGTAAGGAAAGAACCAATTAATACTAGAGAGTATCAAAGGATATCAATTTATAGAGTCAATGAACTTAAGCTCTTTTAAAAAGATATCAGAAGTTATCAGAGAGTATCTACAGTTTTAGGATAAATGTGCGGTTTTTGTGCGGTTAACTTACGAACAAGAGTTTTTAGATTTACAACCAATCATTCCACAAATTCTACAACTTGAAATATCTTTTAATGCTTTATATCTTTCTTCATAATCTTCAACAGGCCTTCCCTCTTCATCAACTAAACTTCCTGTAAGTAGATCCCTTTCTTTACTACTGTTTTTTAAATCACGATTTATATCTAATCCATCAGAGACCCACTCAGACGGTAAATCATTTGAGTCTAACCACCACGACTTTCTAAATTTTCCATTGTGACCACTGCAAATTTTTGGATCATTACAACTACATACGAAATCTGGAGAACGAGAACTTTTCTTATTACCTCTATTGTCGTAAACTTTTGATGTACAAAGCGGACATATTAACTGTGACATTAATTTGATGTTATTACTAAATTAAAAGCTTTACAAAAGTAATTCCTCAAAATGTGCGGTTACTGTGCGGTTTTGCTACATATATATCTGAGGATTTTTGCAAAACCCTTGTGGGCGCTACAGGATTTGAACCTGTGACTTCTTCCTTGTAAGGAATGATTATTTGAATACTAGAAAATACTAGACAATACAAAATCATTAAATCAATAAATATAGTCTATGTACTTGGCAGTACTGGTCAATACTAGAAAGTACCTTACATTTTTTAATAATTTGTTCGGTTTTTGTTCGGTTATTATATAGTTGAGTTAAGGAGCTCCAGGGAGAGATTCACAAGGAATTAAATCTCCATCTCTATCTAAATCTCCAATATCTCCGTAGTAGGGATAATAAGTATCAAACCAAGTTTTAGCCTCAGAGTAATTTGAAAAGTCACTACAGTTTTTGGAGTTACCTGGATTATCAGGTTGTGAACTAGCAACAGTCGTTGTTGTAGAAGTCGATGTAGTAGTTGAGGATGTAGTTGTTGTAGTTGGAGTTGGAAGTTCAACAACAGGCTCTTGTTGAGCATCAGCATATATAAAACCTTCTGGGCAAGTATTAATCATCGAAACTAAAGCATCCCACTCAGCTTGAGTAGCAGTGAGATTCCAGTAATCTTTAATTCGAATCCAGTCATATGCATACTCACACCAGTAATCAGTATTTGATGGTTTCCATTCGTCTGGACCTTTCGCACCTTTAGATCTATTTGCACTTAAATTAACTGCAATTAAGTTATCTGGGTCTAATCTATAGTTTGCGAATTCTTCTTTTTTGGCAGTTGACCAATTATATCCACCAGATTGATGAGCATTTTTTAAAGGAATAAAATGGTCAATATCTAAATCTGATGCATTGTAGTAATATTGTCCGGTGTAAAATCCATACCATTTACCTGTACTGACAGAACAAAAAGTATCAGATGTATAGGTCACAGTTTCTTGACTTTCCTCAATTAAAACTTCGTGTCTTGTATTCTGGCAGTCACTATTTTCATCAATCCAGTGATTCCAATCATCTCGATTGTAATCAGGAATAGAATTTGATATCTCTGAAATCGTTAATTGAGGGTAATCAGGTGGAATCGTTGTAGAGGTTGAAGTTGTTGAAGTTGTAGATGTAGTTGTCGTATCTTCATCTGTTGCGGTTGAAGTTGTAGATGTAGTTGTTGAAGTTGTAGATGTAGTTGTTGAAGTTGTAGATGTAGTTGTCGTATCTTCATCTGTTGTGGTTGTTGAAGTTGTAGATGTAGTTGTCGTATCTTCATCTGTTGTGGTTGTTGAAGTTGTAGATGTCGTTGTTGACGGTTCAATTGTTTCATCGGACCCACCACAAAATGAAAAAAACATAATTACAACAGCTATTTTTTTCATAGTGTCATTTTATTGAAAATGTTCGGTTTTTGTTCGGTTGAGCCACATATATAAGTAAAGATTTCTGAAAAACCCTTGTGGGCGCTACAGGATTTGAACCTGTGACTTCTTCCTTGTAAGGTAAGAGTTTTCTATCAGTCGCTTCAGATTAATTATTTTTAAAATAAACGAAGTAAATTAAACGAACTCCAATATACAAAAATATAGCAGCAAGAATTACTTGGGTAGGAGTGTAGGTGTTGCGAAATAAGGCAGATGCTGGCCAAACTATAGCTAAGAGAGCAAGATAACCACCCAAATTTTCTTTGAATTTCTTCATAATTTCATAATAATCGATTATTCAATAAGACCAGTATCAATTTATAGAGTCAACGAACTTAAGCTCTTTCAAAAAGATATCAGAGGCTATCAGAGAGTATCTACAGTTTTAGAAAATTTTGGTGTCTTTTAGGTGTCTTTTTTGTCACAGGCTATTTCTAATATTTAATTATAAGTTTTAACATACTACCTCCTTTCGGGATAGAGCCTCAGGCAACTGAGGCTCTATCTTTTTTGTCTTACTTGGTTCTTAAAATAAAAGTGTATTGGTTAATGTAGAAAAAAGAATTCAACAAGCTATTAAAGAAATTCTTATTGAGGAAACTTGGAAACACTTAAAAACAAATAACAATTTTGACAAAGTATTGTCTATTGCCTCATTAATTGACAAATACGACCCAGGACCAGATCCCTGCTATAAAGACTGTAGAGGTATGTGTTTTGGTTGTTACGATGGCTACACATTTTCTCTTGACTGGCGAGATAATTCGAACCTCAGAGAAAAAAAACCATTTAGTTTAATTTCAGATCACGAACTAGATATTTTAATTGATGCAATAAATGACAAGACTCACAAATGTGATGAGTGGTGTTCAAATTTTATATGTTATAAATATATGGGTGAAACATGTGATGTTATCCACTGTCATAATCTATTTTTAAAAAAAGGAAAAAATACAAAGTATTGTTCTTGGTGTAGATATGAAAGCTGGCCAATATATGAAAATAATTACTTGATAAAAAATGGTGTCTTTTAGGTGTCTTTTTAGTATATATATGTAAAGGTTTCTGAAAAACCCTTGTGGGCGCTACAGGATTTGAACCTGTGACTTCTTCCTTGTAAGGGAAGCGCTCTGCCGGACTGAGCTAAGCGCCCTAAGAATTATGTTACATTTATGAATTATTTATAGTTTAAAAATCTAGGCAGTTATGATTTCTTCGTGATATTCACCATCTACATTTACCTCCCAAGGATCAAAATTACCTTTACCAAGTAAATTTCTAACAGCATACAATCCTGTTGCCATAGCGTGGTCCTGATTGTTGTATTTAAACATACCCGACCTTCCAATAGCCGTTAAATTTTTCTTCTTACTTAACCACTCCCTTAGAATATTTAGGTTTTCTTCGTATCCTGTCCTAATAACCGGATATGCTTTTGGATTTTTTGTAATATCTGTATGTACAACTTGGAATTCTTCTTTAAATATTTGTTTAAGTTCTGAAATAGCAAAATCTATAATATCATTTTTATCACTATTCCAAATTTCATCATCTTCAAAGCAGAAATATTCTAGTGTTAAGGGATAATTTCCTTCTATACTCATATCTTTAGAAAAATTTGTGAAGTCGGCAATTCTAGCCATTTTTAATTCTGGTGAATGAATGTAAATCCAGTTGTCATCAAAAAGTTTTTTATCAATCGTAATGTGTACACTTATATGATTTCTATACTCTAGTTTTGACGCAGCATCTATGACCTCGTTTGGAAGTTCGTCTTTGTAAAAATTTATAAAGTCTAACAAAGGATTACTAAATAATACATGCGCACAAGAAACTTTTTTTATATCTCCATCAGACAAATATTCTAAAGTTATCACTTCATCAGCATCATCTATATTTATGACTTCAGCATTTTTTACAACATTTATATTTTTACTTTTTATCTCTTCTTCAAATTTTTCCCACAACATACCTGCTCCTAATTTTGGATAGTAAAACATGTCGACTAATGTTTTTGGTCTTTTTTTACTATTAGGAAATAAAGCAAATTTTATAGCAGTTGATAAACTCAAACCCTTAATTCTTTGTGCAGCCCAGTCTTTTCCTATATCTTTGCAATCAATTCCCCAAACTTTTTCTGTATAATTTTTGAAAAAATTATTAAATAGTTTTGCTCCAAATTTGTCAATTACCCATTCTTCAAAATTTGTTATTTTACTTATTTTTAAATAGCCTTTTAGTCTTGCGACAAAATATGAAAATACTATTGCAATCGATTCAAATATGCCGAGGCCAAATAATGCATTAAGAGGGGTTAGTGGATAATCAAAATAACTGTTTTTAAACAAAATTCTTGTTTTTCTTTTGACCTCGACTGCATCATCGCCAAGGATCTTTAGAAATAAATCATATACTTCTTTATTCTTTGTAAAAAACCTGTGAGGACCAATGTCATATCGATGTTCACCAAACACTTTTGTTTCTGCCAAACCACCAACTTGCGATTTTTTCTCTAATAAAAGAGTTTTTTTCCCAGAGGACATTAATTCATATGCAGCAGTTAGGCCCGCAGGTCCAGCTCCAATGATTATTACGTCATATGATGTCATAAGCCCCTTTAAGAATATAAAAAACAGTAATATGTTTTAAAACTAAATTTACCTAAGTTTAAATTAATTATACTTTTTATTTTTACTATTGCTTAATTGTAATAAATCAATAATTAATTTTTTAATTCAAAATATTTATAGTCATATTTGTTTACTTTAAATTTTGTATTATTTGAATAAACGGGGGAGCAATATTTATTGACCATACATATTTCATTATGATCTTTTGGAGAAACACCAAAACCAAATTCTTTATCAATATAATCTACTTTACGAGCTTCAATAATAGTTAATTTGAATGGATCTGATAATAGTTTAAAATAATTGTCAATTCTAGGAAGTAGCAAAATTGTGATAAACATTAAAAACATAAAAAAATTTTTCTTAATTATAAAACTATATCTTGGTGACTTAGGAGTAAAAAATGATCCAAAATAGATAAATGAAAGAAATAAACCTGTTCCATATCTAAAACTTGGAGCAGTGAAAATCCAATAACTAAACATAAAAAAGTTAAATAAAAAGTAAAGTACTTTTACCATTGAAAAGGTATTCTCTCTAGTTAATAAAATTCTTAAGATAGCTAAAACCAATAACGAAAATACGAAATTCTTCAACGTTGGGAGGTTGTATTCATATTTTTCAATCCATATTTGAAACCACTCTCCAAATGGCTTGCTGAAATCAAAAGACCTAAGTGCAAATGAAATAGCATTTCTCTCTGTTTCAGCAAAACCAGATTTATACCAGTTAAAGTAATCAAAACATGTAAATTCAATTGGAAAATACATACAACCAGTTGTGAGAAGGTTCTTTAAAATATTTGAAATCCCAAAAATAATTATTAATGAGTTTGTTTTGATTGATCTAACAATATTTTTTTTGAATAAAATAGGCATAACTAAAATTAGTAAAAGAACACCTGTAACTCTCATCTGTATTGAAAATAAAGTAAAAATTAAAAGTAAAACAAGCTCTTCATCATTTGTACGTTTTTCTAAATAATGAATACTTGTAAATATTACAATTAAGAAAAAAATGATTCCAAATGGAGTATCATATTTTGTTACACCTTCAATTTCAATAAATCCATTTTTCCCTCCGGCAAAACCAAAATTGTCTAGTAAACCAAATACTAAAATTCCAAGGATCCCAATTCTTACACTTAGATTTTTTGAGTTGTAGTAAACATAGTGCATTACCGTAAAGAAGAAAGCTATAAACGTTAAATTGACAAAATGCTGTATTAAATGATTGTTACCTTGCCAAAAATTAACGTTTATAAACTCGTAAATTGAGGAATAACCAAGCCTCGCATGAAAATTTGAGAGACCTAGAATTATTTTTTCATCTTGAAGCCAACTCTGATAGTTTAAATGATAAAGACCTGCATCATAGCTTAAGCCCGTCAGGTAGCTTGACACAGATAGTATGGGTAGTGTTACAAAGAATAGATAAAATTCTTGAATTTGAATTTTGATATTCATTTTCTTTAAAAAATTTCCAAGAAATAAAAATATAAACATGCTGTATGTAAATACTGAGCTCAAAGACAGAAAAAAATTAAATAATATACTCAAATTACCAATCACAAAAAAACCAATTATTGGATAAAATACATTTATTGGAACAGAAAACAAATTTTTGTTTTCATCAATTACCGTAATGTTTAAGATTTTTATTTTGGAAAAAATTAACAGTGCTCCTCGCCCAAGAAAATATGTAAATACGTAAAAGGTAAAAAGAGCAACGAAATTTATCACTATTTAATTTTAATTTTTATTTTTTGTTTAGCTACAACCTAATGAATTGCCACAGTTTAAACATTTATAACAGGATCCATTCCTTATAGTTATATGACCACAATCAGGACAAGCTGGTGCATCACCCATCATATCACTAAGTACTTCTTGTACTGTAGTGACAGAGTTAGTATTAGCTTCACTTGATTCTAAAGTTTCTGTTTCTTTCAGTTTTGTTACAAACTGAACCTCTTGATTACTACTCATAGATTGTTCATTTGTTGTACTATTTGTTGATTGCCCTATTTCCTGAACCTCATCAGATGAATCAACCGGTCCATCAAGAGGAGCCGGAGAAGCTTCTTGAACAGGAGCAGGAGAAGCTTCTTGAACGTTTTCCTCAACTTCACTTGGCGGATTTTGTACAATGTCTGTTCTATTTAGGTATTCAAGACCGAGTGCCCTAAAAACATAGTCTACAATTGAATTACTCATTTTAATGTTTTCATGGCCCTCTACCATACCTCTAGGCTCAAAAGTTTGAAATGTAAAAGTATCAACAAATTCTTCTAAAGGTACACCATATTGAAGTCCTTTCGAGACTGCTATCGCAAAACAGCCCAGCACACCTTTTAATGTTGCTCCTTCTTTCGCAATGTCTATGAAAACTTCGCCAAGCGTACCATCTGGATACTCACCAGTTCTTAAATATACTTTATGACCTGCAATTCTTGCTTCTTGTGTCCAACCTTCTCTTCTTTCTGGTAACAAGAACCTTGGTCTTGTTGTGCCAGCATAAGCTTTTGATGGACTTGTTCCAGCAGGATAGTTCCCGTGCATTAACATTGATTCGCTTTCAATTATTTCAGAAACTTGTGGATCAGTTTCTTCTGATTCACCATCATCTGAAGAGGCAGATAGTGGTTGAGATGCTTTTGATCCATCTCTATAAATTGCTATTGCTTTAATACCAAGACCCGCAGATTCGAAATAGCAGTTTTCTATATCTTCTATTGTTGCTTCATTTGGCATATTTACAGTTTTTGAAATAGCACCAGAAATAAATGGTTGTGCTGCAGCCATCATTCTTACATGGCCCATGTAATGAATAAACCTTTCACCATCTTTACCACATTTGTTAGCACAATCAAAAACACTAAGATCTTCATCTTTTAAATGAGGAGCTCCCTCGATGGTTTGAGTTCCACAAATATATTTGTTTGCTTCTGCTATTTCAGTTTTTGTAAATCCTAGGTTTTCTAAAAGATTGAAATCAAAAGATGTATATTCTTCTTCTTGGATATCGAGTCTTTGCATTGTTTCTTCGCCAACAACAAATACATTGAACGCATGTTGTATTTCAAAAGCTCCTGGTAAAGAATTTTCAATATTTTCAATATCATTATCATTCAATCCTTTATCTTTCAGTGTTTCTTTATTTACAAATGGAGCACCATCTAGTGACATTGATCCAATAACATATTGAATAATTTCTTCAGTTTGTTGACTATTGTAACCAAGTGCATTTAATGCTGGGCCAATTGACTGGTTTGCTATCTTCATGTAGCCACCACCAGCTAACTTCTTAAATTTCATTAAAGCAAAGTCTGGCTCTACACCCGTTGTATCGCAATCCATGAGCAAACCAATAGTTCCGGTTGGGGCCAATACTGTAGCTTGTGCGTTTCTGAATCCATATTTCTCACCTAGTTCAAGTGCGCCATCCCATGAATCTTGTGCACCTTTAAGTAAATCATCAGGGCATAAGTTTTGATCTATCGGTAACAAATCATGACTTATTCCAACATAGTCACCAGAGTCATAAGCTGCTTTTCTATGGTTACCCATAACACGAAGCATATTGTCTTTGTTCTCTGAATATTTTGGAAATGGTCCAACTATGCTAGCCATTTCAGCTGAGGCTTTGTAAGCTTCGCCAGTCAACATAGCTGTTAAAGCACCAGCAATAGCTCTACCTAATTCTGAGTCATACGCAATGCCTTTTCTCATCAAAAGAGATCCAAGGTTTGCATATCCCAAACCTAATGTTCTATAGTCATAAGATCCTTGAGCAATTTCTTTTGAAGGAAACTGAGCCATCTCAACTGATACCTCAAGAACTACCGTCCAGATTCTTAGTGCATGCTTGTATGATGCAATATCAAATACCTGCTTATCATCATCATAAAACTTAACCAAGTTCAAACTTGCTAGGTTACACGCGGTATTGTCTAAAAATAAGTATTCAGAGCATGGATTTGATGCTCTAATTTGTCCACCTGCTGGGGAAGTGTGCCACTCATTAATAGTTGTGTTGAACTGAACACCTGGGTCTGCACATCTCCAAGCAGCATCAGCAATTTTGTTCCATAATTCTCTTGCTTTTACAGTTTTCATTGTTGAACCATCAGTTCTCGCTGTTAGTTCCCAGTCTCCATCAGTCTCGAGTGCTTTTATAAATTCATTTGGTACTCTTACCGAGTTATTAGAGTTTTGACCAGACACAGTTGCATATGCTTCACCGTTATAGTCTGATGGATAGCCAGCGTTGATAAGTGCTCTTGCCTTATCTTCTTCAATAGCTTTCCACTCAATAAAATCTTCAATATCTGGATGGTCAAGATCAAGAATAACCATTTTTGCAGCTCTTCTTGTTGTTCCACCTGATTTAATTGCACCAGCAGCTCTATCACCAATTTTTAGAAATGACATTACACCTGAAGAAACACCTCCACCAGAAAGTTTTTCCCCCTCACCTCTTAGGTTTGAAAAGTTTGTACCTGTTCCAGATCCAAACTTAAATAATCTTGCCTCTTTTACCCAGAGGTCCATAATCCCACCTTCGTTGACAAGATCATCATCTATAGATTGAATGAAACAAGCGTGTGGTTGCGGTCTTGAGTATGAGTCTTCTCCTGGCGTTAATTCACCTGTACTCGGATCTACATACCAAAACCCTTGTGGTTTCCCAGTTAATCCATATTTGTAATTTAGACCTGTGTTAAACCACTGTGGACTGTTTGGAGCTGCCATTTGAGTAGCAAGCATATATTTTAATTCATCTTCAAAAGCTTGAGCGTCTTCTGATGATGCAAAATATCCCGTCTCTTCACCCCAGTGTCTCCATGTTTCTGCAAGTCGGTTGAATACCTGCTTTGATGATGTTTCAGGACCTAGAACTACATCACCATTGTCATCTTTAAGTTCATTTCCGTTTTCATCTGTCTGAGGAACACCAGCTTTTCTAAAATATTTT
This sequence comes from uncultured Candidatus Actinomarina sp., assembly GCA_902627635.1. Classification (GTDB taxonomy): domain Bacteria; phylum Actinomycetota; class Acidimicrobiia; order Actinomarinales; family Actinomarinaceae; genus Actinomarina. The sequence continues at coordinate 9,623 of CACOKA010000016.1, read as the reverse complement.
GAAACCATTATGTCAGTAGCTACTTGAGACCAGGTTGAAGGGATCTCAACGTCATTCATTTCGAAAACTACTGAGCCATCTGGGTTAGTTATCTTTGAACTTCTTTTTTCCCAAACTATGTCTTTGTAAGGATCACCAGGTGAAGTATATTTCCTATTTATCTTGAGCCCTGTAATTTTTGCCACAATATCTCCTTCTTATAACTAAATGTAGTATATGCCACTGTTTTTGACACTAAATGTAGTGTTTGTTAATTATATACAAATCGCTTTAGTTTTCAAGCATATCTAGGTAAAATTTTCGCGAGGATAATGTTACAAACCCAACTTAGATACATCCAGACAGTTCTTACTTTTGGAATTTTTATATCAATTTTTCTAAACAATGAAAATCTAATTATCTCTTGTTTCGTTGGATTAATACTAGCTTGGCAATTAGAGCTACTTGCATGTGAGTTACGAATAACCAATATTGAATTTGTACTAACACTCCTACTGCTCATCACATCTTTTTCCCCTGTTGCGACAATATTTTTTGAAGTTAGCGAAATAAAGAATATGATCTTTTTGATTTCGATCCTGATAAGTATTTTTTATTTAACTTTTAAAGATATAAATATTTCTACATTTGGAAATGCTTATTTAGTAACATTTATTTCTTTTTTTCTTGTTTCTTTTTTTGTTTCAAAAACATTTAGTGAAAATTTAGATTATCTAACATTTTTATTTCTAATACTATTTTTCATAAAAACTTTGGCAACTTTTTTCAATATTCAATTTAGTAATTATCAATACTTCTTTAATTTTTTTGCGTCGTTTTTTGTGGTTACCACAGTTAGTTTGTTCTCTGGTTTTACCATTCAATATGTTTTGATTGCAGCGGGATTAATATCAATTTTTACAGTGATAATGAATTTTCTCTTTCAGAGAAACAGAAGAGAATATAAATATTTTTCAAAACTTACAACCCAAATCTACCTTTTTGATTATTTAGTTTCTTTCTTATTTGCTTTATATTTTGTTGATGTATTAAATCTCATTAATGGATTATTCTAGAATCTGTGGTTAAAGACTTAGTAGCAAACTCTCCATTTATTGATATCGGGTTCACACAATCTGGTGCAAAATTAAACAATTTAAAATCAGAAGCTATTTTTGATTACTACAAGTTAGAGTCAAACACTCTTGAATTTCAAATTGATAGGGATTTTACTGACTATCGAATCACACCATACATTTCTGAAGAGCAAATCAAGGACTTGAAAATTGAGTATTTTCAATTTGATTCGCTTAGTTACTTTCAGATTTCTCAATTCTTAAACCAAAACACTTTTAATTCCATAGAAATTGTTAAAAGTGATATATCTGTATACCTTGAGCTTCCTGAAAGTTATGAAATATATCTAAGTGCTTTATCTAAAAAAAATAGACATGAGCTGAAGAGAAAGAAAAGAACATTTGTTGATAAATTTGGAGAAATCTCTTTTGAAAAAAGTAAAAATAGTGATATTTTTGATGAATTTGTCAGATTACACAGGAAGTCTAAAGGTGTAAAAGGGAAGTATATGAGTGAAAGAGTTGAGGATTTCTATAGATCACTAATCGAACAAGATAATTGGTATATTTATTATATTAATTACAAAGATTCTATGATTTCCTCAGCTTTTGTATACAAGTCAGAAATTGTGGATTATCTTTATAACTCATGCAGAGATCATTCTTTAGATGAATTTAATACGGGGACTTATTTGAATGATCAGTTACTGCAAAACAGTATCAATAATAAAAAAAGATATTTTGATTATTTAAAGGGCGAGGAAAAATATAAATTTAATTTTGGTGGTCAAGTACATCAACTATATGATCTAAAAATTAAAGTATGAACATTCTTCAGCTTGCATTTCACACCTCTCCATTTAATGAAATAGGAAAGAATGATGGTGGAGGTATGAGTATTTATGTTCAACAAATTTCAAGACATTTATCAGACAATCACAATGTAACTGTTGTAACAGGTGAAAAAGCAGAAAGCTTTAAAGATAACAACCTTGAATTTATTTCATTGAACATTTTTGAATCCGAACTTAATGTCGAAGATAAAGAACTTTTCTTACAAGAATTTAAAAATAAGCTTGAAGAATCTTTAGACCTAAAAAATTTTGACCTAATTCATGCACACTACTGGTTGTCAGGTCTTATTGCAAAAGAGATATCAAATGAATTCGACATACCATTTATTTTTACATCTCATAGTTTGGGTGTTTTTCTAGATGGTTATAACAAAGAAAGAGTTGATTGTGAAAAAATTGTAATGACCTCATCCAACATAGTTACTGCTTCTTCTGTATTTGAAAATATGTTGATTGCCGATACATACAAAGTTGATGAAAATAAAATTAAGAAAGTTACTCCAGGAGTTGATAGAGAAATATTTTCTCCTGATTTGTCTGTTAATAGAGAAAATATTTTTTTATCGATTGGCAGAATACAAGAACAAAAAGGACAACTTCAAACTTTAGAATTTTTAAATAATTTTAAAAAAATTGAAAATGATTTCAGATGTATTTTTATCGGAGGTCCTAGTGGTAAATACGGAGATGAATATTTACTGGAACTAGAACAAACTGTAAAAGATTTTAATTTGGAAACACATGTTGAGTTCTCAGATAACCTCCCACAAACAAAAATTATTGAACTACTTAATAAAGCAAAATTATTAATTCATACTTCGAGATTTGAAACCTTTGGACTTGTTGCGATCGAGGCTAACACAATGGGAGTTCCTGTACTTACAATTAATAATGGATCATTGATGGAAATTATTGAAAACAATAAGAATGGTTATTTATCAGAAAGTTTAATTGATAAAGATGTAAATAATTTTGTAAGCCACTTACTTAATGAAGATAGAAAATTTAAAGAGGTTTCTTTATCATGCATTGAAAAGTCAAAAAAATATGATTGGGTAAAAACATCCTCGAATATTGAAAAAGAGTACGAATTATTACTTTTCAAGTGAAGTTAGAAAATTACTAACAGTTTTAATATATAATTCTGGATCAGCATTCCAAGCTTGTACATGTCCAACATTTTCATATCTCATATATGTAAGATTTTTATCTCTTTTTGATGCTATGAAATCTGACAAAGATACTGGTATCCACTCATCGTCATCGCCATGAAAAAGTAGCATTGGAACAGTAGAATCAATCACAGCCTCTCTGTAGTCCATACTATCAAAGTCAATACCAAATCGTACTTCAGCTAGCCATGTGTAATAATCAAAAAGACTCTCTGGAAGCCAAGGAAATCTTGCTTGTCCATTTACTTCAACACTTTCAATAAAATTGAATGTTGGAGCTTCCAAAATCACCCCATCTACTAAAGATTTATCACTTGAGTTTTGAAGCCAAGAAGCAACTGGGCCTCCACCTCCACTTACACCCCATAAAACTACACTTTTTGCTCCATTCTGCCTTGCGTATTTAATTGCTCCATCGACATCTTCCCACTCTGTAGCTCCATATTGATACATTCCTGATGGATCTTGCTTCATACCAGCATCATTTCTATATGCAATTATCATTGACTTCCATCCAATTTCTACAATTTCTTGAGCTCTAAGCAATGCAAAAACTTCCCTTTGGTAATTTCCACGAAAACCATGTATAAATATTACCCAACCATCCTCGCCTGTATTTGTTAAGAAAGCTGGATATTCACTAAATGTTGATGTATAGGTTACTTCTTCATAATCTAGTTTTGAGACTGACATTGGTGTGTATATTCCTTCAGTTGCTTGTCCAGACCAACCAGATGCTCCAACGGGTATATAGTTTCCTTCAGAATTTTCTACTAAAGAGAGGCTATAAGATACTCTTTCACCCACAACTAAGTTTCCCTCTTGATAATCTATTTTTCTTTCAACAATTCCATCTTTTTCATCAATAATGTCACTAACAACCATGAATCCATTTTGTCCTAAAACACCATATATTCCATTTTCTAGGAGTGGGCCCCAAAGCTCATCCTTGACGTCTAATAAAACTGTATTTTCATTTATTTGTTCTACTACAATATTGTCCTCGGCAGTACCTGCATCAAGGTTGTCTTGATTGTTAATATTAAATCCAATTTCGTAAATTAATCCAGAAAAATACCAACCTGAACCAACAAGAATAACTGTTAATAATATACCTATTCCAATAAATATTTTTTTTATCAATTCAATCTCTCTCTAAAAAATGGGACTATTTTACTCAAAAACTCATCTGGATACACAAACATAATTTCTGTATGAGAGAGTTCAGGGTATCTATTAATTAACATTTCAACATTGTATTGGTTTCCTGCGTTAATTAAATCATCAGTGTGGTGTGATAGTACTCTATCGCTCTTTATTCCATTAAAAATAATCATTGGATTTTTTCCTTTGGAAACACCATCTTCAGGGCTAACTTCAGTTATATCTATTCCTTCAAAAAGTAATGCATAATGATTTACTGGTTCATATAGAAAAGGAGGAAAACCTTGGTAAATTAATTCTTCTCTAACAAGAGTTGCAAAATCGAATGGCGTATCAACAATCGAAAGAGCACTTATATCATCGCTTGTATATTGAGCCATCAAAGCAACCATCGCACCAAAGGATGAACCGTGTATACCAATTTTGTTAGATGGTATATTTTTTTCATTTACTAGCCAATCAATCGCAGCTTTTACGTCATAGATTTCTTTTTGACCTGCGGAATGAACACCATCTTCACAGGTACTTTCACCATGATCTCTGAAGTCAAATGTTAAATAGTTGAATCCTTCACTAACAAGCATGCCTCCTACTAGTAAAACATCAGGTGAATGCTTACCACTTGTAACACCATGCAAACCTATTATTGTTGGAGCGTTTTTATCTGTTTCCATCCACCAACCACTTAAAACAACATCATCATTTGTATTTATTAAAACAGTCTCATAATCTTGAACAAAATATTTTGATGGATCCCAATCTGCTTTTTCTCCAAGTGAGAAGTTATCAGGCCTATTATCTTTTTCAGATTCTACAATAGAACAGGGGACAGCTACTGATTCTCCATAAACGTAAAAACCAAGACCAAAATAAGTAATAATTACAAATACAAAGAGACCTATTATAAATTTTTTCAATGTCATCCTTTTATTTAGTTAAGAATTTTACTGCTTATATACTTAGTTTAATGAAAAGTATTATATCATTTGCTTCAGACTTTGGGATTTCTGATGGATCAGTTGGTGTAGTAAAAGGTGTTATAAATAGAATTGATCCAGAATTAAAAATTAATGATATATCTCATGACATTCCACCACAAAACATCAAATATGGAAGTTTACTTTTAATGAGAGCAATTCAATATATCCCAACCGGTGTTCTTTTAGCAGTTGTTGATCCAGGCGTGGGGACGGAAAGAAAACCAGTTGCTATTGAAACTGATTGGGGAGTGATGGTAGGACCTGATAATGGATTATTAAATCTTGCATGTGCCACTGTCGGAGGAGCAAAAAGAGCCTATCTACTTGAAAATGAAAATTGGATTATTCCAAGTGATGGAAACACCTTTCATGCTAGAGACATATTTTCTCCTTTTGCAGCTGGTATTGCATCAGGACAACTTGATATCAAAGATTGTGGTGAGGAAGTTGATCTTATGAATCTTCAACAATATTTGATTCCATTAACAGAAAAAAAAGATGATGAAGTAAAGGGTGAGGTCTTATGGGTCGATCATTACGGTAATTGTCAGACTAATATTTCACCAGATGAATTAACTGATCTCGGAAAAAGCATTGGAGACGTCTTAAGCATTAAGGTTCAAAATCAAGAAATTAAAATGACCTGGTCCGAAACATATCAAAGTGATGGGGTAAATCAAGTTGGATTAATTACTGACTCATGGGGTATGATCTCAATTTTTGCTAAAAATAACAATGCCTCAGAAATAATTGGTATTGTTGACGGTGAAAAAATAGATATTAAGAAATAATATTCAAGACAATCGCACCTGAAACAAAGATGATGACTGCTAATAAAACAACAAAAATTAATGTCCAAGGTCTCATTTGACTATATTAGAGATATGCCCTCCTTACGTATTGTTGTAACTAAAAATTGTGAGTTATGTGAAAAAGGTTTAAAAAGCCTAGGTTTTTTAAATAATCTTTTTACTATTCAAAAAGTAGATGTTGAAGAGGGTTACGAAGAATTTTTATTAAGAGTTCCAGTCGTTTTATATGGTAAGAAAGTTTTAGACGAGGGTATATTAAATAAATTTAATATTTTAAAAAATTTCTTAAAATACAACATTTTAAAAATATTATTGAATATCAATTTTTAATAGTATTAGATATCAATAGGTTTAGATTTATCAGTTTTTTTTACTTTATCTTCAAGAAAAGAGATAATTTCGTCAGCAACATCAATATTTGTAGCTTTTTCAATACCCTCTAATCCCGGTGATGAGTTGACTTCAAGGACTAAGGGGCCTCTATTGGACTGTACAAGATCTACTCCAGACACATCCAGTTTTAATACTTTAGATGCTTTTACTGCTGCTTCTTCCTCTTCTTTTGTAATCTGGTAATTTTCTACACTTCCTCCCAGGTGTACATTTGATCTAAACTCTCCAGGTTTTGCAACCCTCTTCATCGAAGCCACAACTTTGTCTCCTACAACTATTGCTCTTATATCTTCACCTTTTGATTCTCTTATAAATTCTTGAACTAGTATATTTGCATCAATTTTCTTCATTGTTTCGATAACACCTATAGCTGCATCCATAGTTTCAGCTAAAACAACCCCTCTACCTTGAGTTCCTTCTAAAAGCTTTATAACGAAGGGAGGATTTCCGATACTTTTTAAAACAGACTCAACATCTCTAGAGAAATGAACATAACCCGTAACGGGCATACCGACACCACTATTACCTATTAGTTGAAGAGCTCTTAATTTGTCCCTTGATCTACTTATGCCAGCTGATGAATTCGCAGATATGGATCCCATAAGTTCAAATTGTCTAACAACAGCTGAACCATAAAATGTCCAAGTCGCAGCTATTCTTGGAATGACAGAATCGAAATTTAGTTCTTTTCCAGCAAAAAATATTCTAGGTTTTGCTTTTGCAATATTCATGTAACACCTTAAATAACTTACAACTTCGGTGTCGTGACCTCTTTTAATTGCAGTATCGTAAAGACGCTTTGTTGAATATAGTTTTATGTCTTGTGATAAAATTCCTATCTTCATTTATTCCCCTTAGGTTTTGTCATAAAGCTAATCGATGGATTTACAATCCATCTTCTTCCCAAAGCTTTTCTTCCAATTAACATTGTGTAATCCATTGGGCCTCTATCAGTAAGAGTCAATTCAATATTTTTTGTTATTCCATCCATTAAAATATCAGTTTTTATATATGGTCTTCTTTCAACGTCTCCGTTAGAACTTTTTATTCTCTTAAATCCTGCCAATGGAGCAGAGGTTTTTCTGACAGTATTGTTTCTTTTTTTAACTGTAAATTTTACGTATTTCACATCTTTTCTTGTGACAAACTTTATATCAGCAGCATCAATTGTTGCAACATTTGCACCCGTATCAATTTTCGCAATCACACTTTTTATTTTTAAATCAGGTAAAGCAACCTGTTCTTTCCAGCCAACAACTTTTTTTTCTCGTTTTTTTTTCACCATAATTTATAAAACAACGTAAAAGAGAACAATGCTAAAAGCGATTAAAAATATATGAATATATATTGCAGGTAACATAAAAAAATAATAGTTTGAATCTTATAACAATCAACTTGATTTTTTGTGATTATTTAGCCAGTTGGTTCAACAGCTTCTGTAGTTACTTCTTCATCTGTCTCTAAAAGCCCACAGTCTTCGAGTACTTCGTCAGTGTTACCACCACCAAATACTACTCTTTCAAAAACCACAACCGCATAAATTTCATCTTCAGTAAGTTTTCCTGCAAATCCGGGCATTCCACCTATTGATACCTTATTTTCCGCCCCGTACGCGGGACCAACTTCAGCCTGCCAGCCTGCAGATCCAAGTTCAATCCACAATGCATGATCACTACACGTTGGAAATGTTGTATAAAGCTCTCCACCAGTAAATGCAGGACCTACTCCTCCACCACCATTTACTCCATGACAACCAGCACATGCAGCAGCACCTGAATAAACTTGTTGTCCAAGTGCGATGTAGTTTATTGAGCTTGAAGATCCAACACCTTTTCCTTCAAATGCTGATCCATCACAATTTACAGTTAACTGAGTTTTTCGGTCAACATCTAAAATTCCATTTTCTCCACATTCCTGTGTGGACGATGTATTGACTATTCCAATAACAATAAAGAGGGGAATAAGTACAAAACTAAAATTTAACCATCTAGGCAAGGATGTTTCAGCATTTACCTTTATATCTAATGTCTTATTTGCGAAGGATACTTTTTGTATAACTTTTTTTAAATTAACTTGAGACGATATTGCAGGTGCATTTTCCATATCATCTTTTATAACTTCTGCTGACTCTACTTTGGGCTCATCTATCTTCGCCTCTTCAGCAGGCGGTGCTTCTTCAGCAGGCGGTGCCTCTTCAGCAGGCGGTGCTTCTTCAACAGGTTTTTCTGCAGAAGCTACACTTTCTCCTCCAGCCCAGGATTGTAAAACTTCATCTACAGTTCTTCCAGAGGCTTCAGCTCTAGCTTCCGCAGATCGCTGCACCAATGACTCAGGTGCATTTAATAATTCAGCAACTTTACTTAAGAGTTCACTCATACTGGAAGTTCCTCTTCAGTAAGTTCAATTGTTTCTGCTTCAGTTATATCACCATTTACTACAGCTTTAAGTACAGAAACAAAAAATAAAAGAAAAGCAAAAAGTAAAATCAACGATAAGAACATATTGAGTGTCAAAGGAGTCCTAATTAAGGACCACAATAAACTATAACCTTCACCATAAATTGTTGGATTTCCGGCATTAGCTCCTGCATTCCACGAATAACCTGATACGACACCAATTAATGCATTTGAGAGTAAGGTAACTGATACAACAAACTTCAAAAAGAAACTTGTGATTGACTCTAATCTTGAAAATTTAATCTCTCTACCAAAGATCTTTGGTATCAAGTAGTAAATAAATGATACTGATATCAATATTGCACTGAATACATACCCATATCTAATTGCGATTTCGAAATTAGTGAGACTCAATATTGGGATGATATTAGATAAAGACGATACAATTTGAAAAACGTTAGTGATTACAAATATTCCAAACGAAAAACTTACAAGACTATAAATTATATAATTTTCGTCACTCCTTGTTGTAACAGTTCGAATGAAATTTACGGTTATAGCTAGTAAAGGTAATGACAAACTTATTGATAAATAAAGTGAAATGTTTTCAATCCAGTTAGGCAAAACAGAACCAAAATAAAATTTAAAATTTGTCCATGGAAGTAAAAACAAAAATCCCCAAAAACCAATAGAACCTAATGTTTTGCTATATAACGTAGCATTTATTCCTTTTGTAATCATGAAATGTAGAAGTGATAAAAACACGAATGAATAACCTACATATATATGTGTTGAAA
>CACOKA010000015.1 GCA_902627635.1 uncultured Candidatus Actinomarina sp. | reverse complement strand
CTTTTTCAATCAAGTAGTCAATCATCATATTTAGATAGTCTCTATGTAAATCGTCGAGTAGCTCACTATTGTTCTCAATATCATTAATTAATGTTCCTATTATGTATTGGCCTACGTAATTTTCCTTTACCAAGTTATTTCTTAATTTGGAATGGTCTGTTCTTTGAGTTTCATCTGGGTTTTCAATATATAAAATCAGTGATGGTGTCATAGATTTTATTGAATAAAGTAATGCTGAGTAGGATATTTTGGAGGTTATCTCTCTAATCTGATTTTGACCTGTATCTGCTCCAGAAAAATATGTTTGATAAATAAATGGAATATTTAATCTTGATGCAGCAGCTCTTCTACCTTCTCTCTGTATTTCAGAATTTCCTACAGATGCGGTTTCGGTTAATTCTGCTGCCATAAGAATTTTTTGACTATCAATCGAATAAAAGACTATGTCAGGTATATCATATTTATTTACATACTCTCTTACAGATTTTGGTAATAACCATCTATCAAAATAGCCTGCTGCTTTTATAAAAATATTAAAATTCTTATACTGATAAATATAAATAGGAATATGGAGATATGGATAATAAATCCCTATGAACTTACATAAATCCTGTTCAATAGATTGATTCAAAACCGTTAAGCATTCAATAACATTATCACCAAATAAGACGAATTCTTTTTTATTACTTTTACTATAAATATTTTCAAATTCAGAAAAAGAAAGTTTTTTTTCCTTAATAACTTTTTGATTTAAATATTTTTGCATAATTTAGTTTTGATTTCCTACTTAATTTAATATCAAAGTTTTCCTGTAGAAGATACATAAGAACAAGTCTCACAATCTTCGTTAACTGCAGGAATTTCTTCACTATCCAATACTTCTTTAATTTCTTTAAGAACAGGTTCTATCCACTTAGTAGTGCCTTTGTGATCTAAAATATAAACTTCAAACTTCATATTATTGTCAAAACTATCACTAGTTTCAATACCATTACAGTAGACAAAATACCCAGTGTCAGATACTTTAAAATTATTCTTTCTCAAAGCCCATTGATAAAACTCGAGTTGTCTTTTATACGAGATTTTCCAATCATCTTCTAATGTAATTTCTTTTTGAGTTGATGTAGCTTTGTAATCAACTACAACTAGTTCTTCAGTGTCAATGTCATACCATACGTCATCAACAGCACCATAAAGTGTAAAATTTAATTCCTTATCAAAATATCGAACACCCTTAAAATTCTGTCTCCAATCGTCTAAGTCTTCATGCTGATATGGAATCAAGTTTTTTCCAGTTTCTTTCATATATGGATGTGGTTTCTTTTTTTCTCTGTATGCATCAAACTCAGTTTTTAGCAACGAGTCTACAGCTGTATTGAGTCTCCAAGGAGGGGTACCAATACCTTTTATGTTTAATTTTCTATCAATGTAAAAACATCTTTTACATTTGATAAATTTTTCTACTCCACCCCTACTGAGTTTGAACTCTTTTTCAGGGTTGTATTTATAAGTTTCATTTCCTTTAAATGCCATTGTATTCTCCTTAATTATCTTAATCTTTTGAATAGCTGTCAACAGTGAAATACTCACCTGAGGGTAGGTCCCATAAACTAGTAACGTCGCTCCATCGAAATCCAACATTTTCTTTTAAATCTCCTGTATAAATCATTGATGCGACATATTGAAACAATAATTTTGTTGGTACCCCATTAATATGAGATTTTGACTGCTTTGCATCTACGGCAGACTTCAATTTCTCCATATACTCTAAAGTTCTGTAGGTTACTTGACCACCAGCAGAGTTTTTTCTTACAATTTTGAACTCCTGTTGTAAATTTTTAGGCTTAGGTTGAGAAAGTTTTCTTTGCACCCTAACTGGCGACAAAAATGCATCTTTGTGATAAAGGTCATTAAAGCCTTTTCCAAGATTCAAAGATAAAACTTTACTACTTCTATCATATTCCATTGTTGACCAGACTTCTTTTCCACTAGGTGTAAATCCCATAAATCTGCATCCACTATATTTGTTATTTTTTAATGCATTTTCTGCATAAATTTTATTATATTTTTTTGACATATAACTCCTTTATATTTGAATTGCTAAACCAGCAGTCAATCAAGACAGGCATCTTTATCAAAGTAAAAAACAACTGCTGGTTTGGCGTAGATAAATTAAATAACTGTGGTGTTCAACAAAAGGGTACAGAAAGGTCAAGCTTTAGGAGGTGAAGAGCTTGGTAAACAAACCCCATGTTCTAAACTCTCTTTAGACTCTATTCCACAGTTATTTAATTCGAGTTGGTAAGCATTTCTATGCTTGGTTAGAATTTTTTGTCTAATCTCTTATCTTCATGAAACTTGACAAACAATCTAATATTATTTATTTCATAATGGTATCTTTTTATGCTCCTAAATATGGCCCAACTAAATATAGGAATTTCATTCAACCACTTTATGAATATATATTGATCCATATCTGGTAGATCCAAAAAGAGTTTTTCGTCTTTTATAGATATACCAGACCTAACCCTTCGTACTAACTTAATAGCTTTACGTAGGTTAAATCTCTCAATTCTTTTGTGGTATTTGTTTAGTTCTTTATCTAAACCAAATAACTCATCACTATATTTGTACATGATTAACTCCTTTGAGCATTTAATTCTTTAAAGCCAAGAGATTTAAAGAATTTCAAGGTATCTACTCTTGCTAGTTCAAATGCATTCTCAGATTCCTCTCTAAGGTACTTTTGATATAGACTATGAAATTTCTTTGAGTAAGTTTGCAAACCACTATTGTTTCTTGTACTTTTAGCAAAATATTCTTTTGGTAAAGATCCTAATTCAGGAACACCGGCACAAACTTTTTCATCAACAGTTGGCTCTGGAATATGTCTATCGTAATAGTATTTACGAGCCATATCTTTAACAACCTTCTTACTTCTTACCGAGTATCCATCTAAAGTATTTTTATCTCTATAGAACTCAGTAATTGGTAAGTACTCACCTGTTGTGGCACATTTTTTAATTTTAGGATAAAGCTTATTTTCCAATGCTTCATTTTCAGCTTGTTCTACAGCTTCCCTTAAAAAAGTGTTTTTTTCCATCCACTTCATAAATGTCACTTTTCCAAACTTGTAGTTTTCAAAGGTTCTAGGTGTGTGTAAGCTTCCTTTTCCACTTCGAATATATTCAACTATTTCGCTAGCAATTAACGGGTCATAACTTACCTTTTTAGTGGTTGGTATGCCTAATTTAATCTTTATTAACCTCACGTTTTCATGAGACATATTCCATTCTTTCCCCCATTCTCTCAGAGTTCTGTCTGGAAATGCATTAAACGCTACTCTTGCATCTTCATAATTGACCATCATTATGATCTCCTTTGTCATTAATGGCGTGGGTATATATTACAGTTCAATCAGAAGGATTTAAGAAGGCGCCAATATTCTTCAATCTGGTTTTAATATGGAATTTCTTCTTAAATACTTCAGAAATCTGAAATATTATACAAATGACAATTAACCATTTTGATTAATTGTCCCCCTTATAATAAAAAAACGGCTTGTGCCGATAATATTTTATTATTTAATTGTTAAAAACAACTTTACCATACAAATACCCAAAAGTCAAATTTGGGTACCCTATGATCATTGAGGTTTACAAATTTTTTAAAAAAAATTTTATTTCAAAAATAATCATATACTTTGTGTCATCAAAATTTAAAAAAGTCAAATTTCATATTTTTTTATGTTTTTGCATACCTTTTGCCTCAAATAGGCTGCATCACTGCCAAAACTGCCAAAAGTAAATAAAGTCGTTTTAAATAAACTGTAAAATGTGTATGTGAACAAAAAGTTATAGTTATGTTGTTTTTATGAAATTTAAATACTTTTCTTTTTTATTAATACTTTTCATATTTTGTACTGCAAATCCATATGAAGAGGAATTAACTCTTAATGGTGATGCATTATTCACAGAAATAAGCAATCTTGAAGATACAGATAGAGATCTAGATAGCCAATGTTCCTTGCTTGAGGAAGAGAGGGAGTATCATGAAAATGATAATCTACCCCTTGCCTTCTTTGTTGAATATGAATATTACAAGTACAGATATCTTGGTGGTTCCCCAGAAAATGTGGAGAATTATTTAAATTCATTATTTTTTTACTGTGACATGGGAGATATTTTTACGGAAAACTGGGAAAGTCTAGAGTATCAGGAAAATCTATATCAACAATTAGCCTCTGCACCGATTGAACCAATTGGAATTATTGATAAATAAATTCTGAACTAGAAGTTAAAGATTGAATCTGGTGAGTAGCCAATTGACTCAAGCGCTGGCTTAACCGCTTCAGAGTTCATTTTTGGTGGTCCGCATAATAGTATTAAGGTATCATCACCTGGTTCAGGCATGGTATTCCTAATCATATCTTCATCAATGAAACCCGTAAATCCTGACCATCCATCTTCTGCTTTATCTAATGTATAGTGAACCTCGAATCGATCTGAAAAATCTCTGTCTGGATTTTCTAATTTATCTCTTAAGATGATATCTCTCTCTTCTTTATTAGCAAACAATAGACTTAGTTTTGTTGGATCATTTTCATTTCTCAAGACAGCTCGAATAATTTGAATCATAGGTGTGATTCCGGTTCCTCCCGCAATCATTCCGACATTCTTAACTTTCTTTTCAATGATTTCTCCTCCCTGTGACTTGAGTTGTTTGATATTAAATACCCCGTCCCCCATATATTCTAGTCTTCCGTTAGGACCTCTAAATGAGAAGCTATCTCCTATCTCAAGGGTATCTATCTTTTGAGACATTACACCACCCTCTGGAAAATCAGGGTGTACATTGGATCTATAAACTTTTATAACAAAATCAACAAATCCTTTATCGACATCTGAAGATACGGGCGTATATGAACGTGAAACTCGCTCACCATTTTCATCTTCAAATGTAAGTGCAATATGTTTTCCAGTCGGTAGTCCTAAAACATCATCTTCATTTGGAAATCCAAATCGATAACGATTGGTATCATGAGTGACTTCAACTTTTTCAATTAATTTAAGTTCGATTATTTCATCTGGTTTAAGAATTGTGTTCATATCCCCACAGTAACAAAGACTCCATCTAATAGTAAAAAAAAAGAAATTTTAAGAATTTGCATACTTTTCGCCTCAAATACGCTTCATCACTGCCAAAACTACCAAAAGTAAATAGGAGCGTCTGGAAACAGTCTGTAGAATAAATATATGGACAAAAGAGTATCAAAAAGCTTTAGGTCGATATTTAAGAACTTTTACCCAAACCTAAATAAAAATGATGCTGATAAAGCATTGGATTACTTTTTATTTACGTTGGAGAAATTTCCGGATAAAAGCAATATTTTACAACTCAGGCTTTTTTTATTTATTTTCTCATTTAGTTTTAGAAAACTAATAATTAAAGATAAGAATATTAAAAGCTTCTTCTCTCTTCTCCAAAGATCGAATATTTTGATTTTAAGAAAACTAGGTGTGTATATGTTTGTATTAATGGGCCACTGCATCTCAAGATCATTGGATGGAGAGGGTGTAATTTACAATAAACTGAATTATCCAAAGCATAACAATGCAACAGTAGATAAAAAATCACATTCGCTTCCAGAAAAAGTTGAAGTAGCGGTGATTGGGAGTGGAGCTGGTGGAGGTATTGCTGCACATACTCTATCAAAAAAATATGATGTAGCTGTATTTGATAAAGCAAGTTACTTAAATGAAGAGACAAACAATGAAACTTTTGGTTATCACAACTTTTTTGAACACTATGGATTGAGTGCAACAAGAGGATTTGGTATTCAACTTCTTACAGGAAAAAGTATAGGTGGTGGTACAAGCATCAATTGGCAGACATCACTTGAGACACCTATGGAAGTGTTAAATGAATGGGATGAGCTGACTAAACAGCAAAATTATTTTAATTCTGATTCATTTAGAGAGAGTATCAAATACGTCATTGATAATCTTGGAGTGAGTACTGAATTTAACAACATTCCCTTAAAAGAAGAAAAATTAGCAGAAGGATTTGATAAAAATAACATAGGTTATAGAGTCATACCAAAAAACAACAGTAGTACTCATGGCATGGAATGTGGTTTTTGTGCCTTCGGATGTGGGTATGAAAGTCGAAATTCTTCCTATAAGGTTTGGTTAGAGAATGATGATTTTAATGGAGATATTTATAGTGATACAGGCATTCAAAAAATTGTTATAGATAACAACAAAGCTACACATATTGAAGTAGAAAACAATGGGGAGACTTCAAGAATAGAGGTTGAAAAGGTTATTCTTGCAGGTGGTTCTTTAAATACACCAAGTATCTTGTTGAATAGTGGTTATAAGAACCCACAATTAGGTAAGAACCTAAAAACCCATCCAGTTTCAGGAGTTGCTGCAAAATTTAATGAAGAACAAAAGCCTTGGTATGGAAGTATGCAAGGTATGCACTCTGAGGATTTCTTATTTAAAACCAACAATTATGGTTATTTATTACAAGGATTGCCAATGCATCCAAGCATCTTTTTTCCATATTTTCCTAATTTTGTATCCACAGCAGATAATTTTATTGAAAGTTACAACCATTGGTCTGGGGCAATAGTACTAACGTCTGATACAAGCAGTGGTTCTTTAATAAACAATGGTCCACTCTGGAAATATACATTAAATGATTTTGATAATAACCATCTCCTGGATGGTCTAACCCAGCTTGTAAGGTCCTATTATCTTGCTGGCGCAGAGGAAATTATGGTTTCTGCTTCTCCAACAATGCATTGGAAAAGAAATGAAAATGAAGATATAGAAGAATTTGTGAACAAAATCTTATCAATTAAGAACCAGCCTTATAGGTTGCTTTTAGGCTCAGCACATCAAATGGGTACAGCCAGAATGAATTCAGATCCGATGTTAGGGGTCACAGATATTGATGGAAAAGTTCATGGGTTAAATAATGTTTACATTGTTGACTCATCGGTGTTTCCACGATGTTCTGGGGTTAATCCAATGGTGACTATACAGTCAACAAGTCACTTTTTGATGTCTAAGTTATAAAATTACGGATAATATTTATCCGGTGCAAAATATGCAGCTGGATCAACACCAAGATCAATAAACAAAGCATTGGACTCTACGTGTATTGTATCTTTGGATTGAATTACTGATTCTGTATATACCTTTTTCCCATCAATATCTTTTACCCAAGCATAAAGCTCGAACTCTCTTTCCACAGGAGTTGGAATGATAAAATTAACATTTAGATTTGCGGTTACACAGGGCAAGTTATGGGTTACAGTTGCGTAGCCCATCATGTCATCTAAGGCAGCTGATAAAATTCCACCATGTACAAGGCCAGGTCCTCCTTCAAATCTTTTTTCAAATGCATATTTTGCGTAAACTTTCTGATCTTTAATTTTTGGAATTATTTTCATACTGTGAGTATTTCCAGTCCCACTTACAAACGAAGAGTCAGGATAAATATCCTGCATAATTGTTCCTTCTGTCCATCCCGAATTATCCGAAAGTCCTAAATTTTTACCTGTTATGTATTTATAATTCACGACTTATCTTTCAATTCCTTACGAAGTGATTCACTCACAATTGCATTTGTTAGATCGGATCTTGTTCTTTCAATAATTGCTCTGGCAGTATCAGCATAACGCCTCAAACCTCCAGTCAGAGCATCTGGGTAGTCTAACTCGTTAAAGATTTCCATAGAGGCCTCCATAATAGCCAAATAATTCTCACCTTCTTCAATCTCTAGTTTCCTCAAACTATCCAAGACTTTTCTTCTCCATTCTCCGATTGCATCACCAAGTCCCTGTATGTAGTTTGAGGCAGACACATTCATTCCCTCAAATTCGAGAAGTGAATTAGTTTTCTCGAATTCGAAAACTAAAAATGCCTCAATTAACTCCCTCTCCGAATCATTTACATAGCCTGCAAATCGCAATTCTGGAATATCTTTCAAAGAAGAGCGTAAATCTTGATAATTTTTATTTGCCTCGTCTAAATGTTGTTTTGCCTCGTCTAGATTGTTACGGTGGACATTCCTGATTGACTTAGAACAAGATTTTATGATCTCTCTGGAGAGTTTTAGGGACTGTTCTCTAATATCGTTTAATTTATCAAACTCTTTTACTAGACTATTGGTAATCTGCTCAGGTGTTTTCAAGTTTTAAACAGCTTCTTTTAAGTAGCTTTCTTCCTCTACCGTATTTTCTACTTGGTATCCCATGGTTAGATTATTTTGTACCTGCATAGATTTTCTTACCTGAAATGAGAGAAATGCGTAAATACCAAATACACAATCAAGAATAAGATGAAAAATAAATAATGGTACAGACATTGTCTGTATAGATACAAAGAAAGTCGATACTGCAAGTAATCCTAGTACTAGATATCCTCTTCTTTGTCTATTGACCATTGAGTCATATTCAGGAGAGATAATATATGCAAAACTATTTTCATTTTTGGAAATTTGAATCTCAGGTAGTATCACTGCCATCGAAAGTGATAAAAGTAACCCTATTAAAATTAATGTTGAACTCATTGCCCTGCCTCAACTCTTCTTAAGATATTTTACAACAAATCTAATTTTTATTCTTATGTTTCAAAATTTATTCTCGTCACCTTTTGATAGTCGTGATAGGTTTTCCCGATGCTGATAGAAAATCAGTAACAGAATAAATACTTGAAACCCAAAGATGTAAATTTCTGGTGATTGGAAAATGACATAAAGTGCACCAACTGAGCAGGTAATAAGACTTGATATTGCTGAAATTCTAAAAATGAAGAAAATTCCAAAATAAAGTAAGATAAATCCAAAAATTAGGGCAATTTCCCAAAATAAGAACCCCAAATCTGGTGCAAGAAAGACAATATATCCTATTACTGTCCCTAGATACGTTGCCACACCCTTTCCACCCTTAAATCCATAAAATATTGGAAAACAATGCCCTATTACGGCGAAAGATGCATAGATTAATGTCTCTAATTCACCTCCAAAAATCATAAATGGAGCAATTCCCTTAAATAAATCACCAACGAGTACGATTACTGCATATTTTTTTCCGAGCGCTCGCAAAACGTTTGAAGAACCTGGATTTCCACTTCCAATTTCTTGAATATTGATATTTTTGAATTTTGCAACAATATAAGCAAAATTGATCGAACCTATTAGATAGCTTCCAATAACGGGAACAATACTCATGATTAGATTCTACTTACTTAAATTTAAATAAGTTTTTATTCCATTGATGTATTTTTAATTTATTGTAGATATTGGTAAAGATGAATATAGAGAGCTGTTCAAAAAGAAGATTTAAATCTGAAAACGAAGCAAGAAAAGAAAGAGGCTGGGCTGAGTCAGAGTACAATCAGAAATTCAATATTTATAGATGTGGTGATTGCAACGACTGGCATTTAGCTAGTATAAAATAGATGCTTGAAATTTTAACTGGTGTTTTACAGGGACTAACAGAATTTTTACCGATATCATCAAGTGGTCACCTCGTCATTATTTCATCATTAAGTTCTGAACTCGACTTAAACACCAATGACATTGCCTTCTTGCACATTGGTACTTTATTCTCAATAGTATTCTTCTACCGAAAGAGAATTTTCGAGATATTTGAAGATTTAGATACTTTTATCTTTTATTTCAAAATAATTCTTGCTGGTATTATTCCAGCGGTTCTCATCGGTTTACTGACACCTATACAAAATATCATCGATGAGAGTCCCAACCTTATTCTTATCACGGGAGCTTCATACTTAATTTTTTCATTACTCCTAATTTTTTCAGGAAAAATAAATAATAGTGAGGCATTAAGTATCAGAGATATAACCGTCAGCCAAGCATTTGTTATTGGGATCGCTCAATCTATTGCATTACTTCCAGGAGTTTCACGATCTGGTGTAACTTTATTGACAGCTATTTATCTCGGGTTAAAAAAAGCTGATGCAATTTATTATTCACTCTTACTAGGTATCCCAACAATATTTGGAGCATGGAGCCTAACCTTTATTAATGATTCCTTTCAAGTAAACACAAATATTGTTATCCCAACAATTGTTGCTATGTTTACTGGAATACTTGCGATACGAGTTTTAATTAATTTTACAACCAGTTCAAAACTGCAATATTTTGGTTATTACTGTCTATTACTTTCAGTGTTCTGTTTTATAGCTAATTAATTTTTAGATCTATTGGTTTTTTCTTAGGAGCAATGGCATTAACTGCATTGACCATTTCCTCAACAACTTTGAAATCATTATCTGCACCAAATTCGAGAAGTTTTCCATCCTCTGAATATTTTGATACAGAATCATATAACGGAAGGCTGCCAATAAATTCAACACCTAGGTTCTTTGAGAGTTCTTCTCCCCCGCCTTTACCAAACGGATATAGTTTCTCACTCCCATTCTCTAAATAAGACATATTTTCAATAACACCAATAATGCTTGAGTTAACTTTCTTCGACATAATTCCTGCTCTCTCTGCAACAGTTGTCGCATTGCTTTGAGGTGTTGTAACAATGATCGTTTCATAAAAGTTAAGAAATTGAGAAAGGGATATCGAGACATCACCTGTTCCAGGTGGCATATCGATAAGTAAGATATCTATATCCTGCCATAAAACTTCATACAGGAATTGTTCAATAGCCTTATGAAGCATTGGTCCTCTCCAAATTACAGCCTCATCTTGTTTTACGAAGTACTCCATTGAAATAACGCTGAGGTCATTTATTTTTGATGGGAAAATTCTGTTATTGAATGGAATTGGAGGAAATTTTGCTCCCAACATTTTTGGTATTGAATATCCCCATATATCAGCATCGAGAATTCCAACTTTTTTTCCTTGTTTTGCAAAAGCCATTCCAAGAAGCGATGAAATTGTTGATTTTCCAACGCCACCTTTTCCAGAAGAGATACCAATAATTCTCTTTCCTTTGCTAAAGTTTTTTTTTGCATCCTCTACAGACAGATCTGCTTTCACTAATTTTGATGCAGATTCAATATCTACTGTGGTTGGCTCAATAAACTCAATTATTATTTTTTCATCAACAGTTTTTACAAGCTCTTCAATGGCTGAACGTACCCAATCTATATTGAAATAATCAATAACCTCTAATTCATTGCTTTTGTTTAATTTAAAGCACTCAAGCTCTCCAAATGTCTTATTAAATCCAGGATAAATTAGTTTTTCAAATTCCATACTTATGTATTGTATGTTCAATACTTTATTAAATTAAACTTATGTTGAAAAGAAATTTTATCCTTTTGTCCTTAGTCGGACTAGTTCTCGTAATTTCAACAACATTTGAAGAAGAAAATACTGATGTTGAAGTACTACCAAACAACAAAAATTTAGACCTATCTATTGTTTTTGATAATTTAGACGTGAATATTGCCTTTACAAGTGAAGAATTTATTGTTGTAAACCTCTGGGCGACTTGGTGCACACCATGTATCGAAGAGGTAGGATACCTTCAAAAATTAAATGAACTGGATGAATTTGTTGTAGTTGGATTATTGGTCGATGATTCTGAGACAAATGCAATTGAATTTATTAAAGAATATAACTTAACGTATGAAAATATTTTGTCAGAAGAAAAAGTTGAATCATTCATCACTCAATTTTTCTGGAGTGGACTTCCAACAACTCTTTTATTAAACAAAGACTTTGTTGTAATCAATACATTTAATGGTCCTATAACGGATGAGGTGATTATTGATTATGTCAATTAGAACTAATACAGTTTCTGCTTATAATTAAATTATGGATGCGATTTTCATTTGGCGAATTGTCCTAGTTCTCGGGACACTTGGATTTTTAGGTGCAATGGGAATATTCACTTTGAAACTTATTGCTGCATCTACTGGAAGAAAACGACTTATAGATCTATTTATTAGATGATTTGGTAGCGGGGGTAGGATTTGAACCTACGACCTCTGGGTTATGAGCCCAGCGAGCTACCAGACTGCTCCACCCCGCGCTGAATACCAATAGTAATTAAGATTTTTTTTAACTCAAGCTTTTTTATTGTTGATTAAGAATTTCTAGGGCTTTGTTTACAAGATCCTCAACTTGAATTATTAAATCTTGATATTTGCCAAGATTTCCATCTGTCAATGCTTTTTGAGCTTGATCAAATAAATCGCTAGCTTTATTTAATAAATCAATCGCACTTATACCCTCTGAATCATCAATATCTAAATCGAGATCGATTTCAAGGTCACCAAATACACCTTCAAGAGCAAGGGTGAGTGATTCGGCCATTATTATTCTGTCCTGGAAAACGACAACAACAAATTTAAATTCAGGTAATGGGTTTTGCTCACCTTGTAGATATATTGGTTGATAATAAAGTACAGACTGATTGATGGGCACTACAAAAAGGTTACCTTTAATAACACTTGAACCCTGTTGATCTAATAATGTAAATATTTGAGATATATCTGGATCCTGATTGATTCTTGTAGCAACCTGACTTGGTCCATCAACGAATTCACCTTTAGGTAATTTAAAATCAATTATCTGTCCGTAGTTTTCTGGATCTGCGTCCGCAACAAGGAAAGATTGCATATTCGGTCTATTCTCCGGGTTAAATGGCTGGAAGATAAGATAACTCAGATCACTCTCTCCTGGTAATGACATCAAAAGATAGTACGGAAGCATTGGCTTGAAACCAATTTCAGTGAACTCACCTCTTAAAGTTGCAAGTCTTGGTGTAGTGGATGAATCTGTCGGAATTACCCACGGATCTTCATCAGCATAAAACACTCTTGGATCAGTCATGTGATAATCTCTATACATGTCGGATTGAATCGTAAAGAGGTCTTCTGGGTATCTTATATGATTCAATAGATCTTCAGACATATTTGATTTTGCTTCAAAAAGAGATGGAAAAATCTCAGCATATGACTTTATCAATGGGTCATTCTCATCAAAGACATAGAAATTCATCGTTCCGTCATAAGCATTAACGACTGCTTTCACAGAGTTTCGAATGTAATTAAAGTTTATAGGTAGTCCAGATCTGTCATTAATCCTTGTTGTATCAGCTGGCTGAGCATAGGGATATCTATCACTCAAGGTATAAAGATCAATAATCCAAAATAGGTTGCCATCAATTAATGCCAAATAAGGATCGTTATCAGAGTACAAGAAAGGTGCTGCTTTTTTAACCCTACTGATGATGTTTCTTTCCATTATTAATTTTGAACCATCACTCAACTGATTTGATATAAGTAGGTTAAGTTCACTGTAACGTAGTGCGAATCCTAGTCTTTTAATGAATGAACCTATACTTACTCCACCATCTCCTGAATAATTTGTGTATGCAACAGATTGTCCCTCAGTTGATAATGGGTAATCCACTTCGTCTTGTAGAGAATTAACTACAACATATTCATCAGAGTCAGCTGACTCACCAAAATATATTCTTGGTTGGTCTACTTCAAGTTCAGCTACGCTTGTATTTGCTGGAACACCCTTAACGTAGAAGTCTGGTTGTCCTTGGCTAGCAACATTATTTGCTGGACTGAACACAACTCCAAAACCATGGGTGTACTGTAATTTTTGATTGACCCAACCTTGAGCAGGTAAGTTTGTTTGGTCTAATTCCCTTGCAGATACCATTACTTGAGTTAATTGACCATCAATCATGTATCTGTCTACATCAACTTCATCAAGAGCATAATATGCTCTTATTTCCTGTAGCTGGCTATAAGTCTCTGCTAACACAGTTGGATCCCATAATCTAATATTGTCAACTGTTTGAGAGTTATCATTTATATCATTTTGAGAGAGATTTGGTGAAGCTTCGAATTGTCTTTCTTCAATAGCATCAAGTCCATACGCCAATCTTGTGTAATTAATGTGATCTTCAACATACGGTAACTCTTTATTCAATTCGTCAGGAACAACTCTAAATCTTTGGATAGCAGCTGGAACAATTCCCCCAACGATGATGGATACTGCTAGCCATAGACCGATTGCTGTTGTAGGAAGTAGCCAACCTCTTCTTCTAATATTTACTAACAAGAGTATCGCTCCAAAAAGTGAAATAAGAATTAAAAGATTTAAGGCAGGTAAATGAGCTACAACATCTGTGTAACTAGCTCCGAATACTTTTCCACGTGGCGAGTAAAGAAGCTCTAAAGCATCAAGCCTATATGCAACAGCTTTCAAAATAGCAATAAAAGCGAGTAGTACAGATAGGTGCGCTTTTGCTCCGCTACTAACTTCTGGTAACCTTCCTGGCCTTAATTGAAGAGCTCCTGTAGCAATAAAATACAAAATAATTACAAGCGATGTTAGAGTCACAAGTTGAAATCCCCAAGAAACAAAGAGTCTGTAAAGGGGTAATCCATAAACATAACTTGAAACATCATAATTGAATACGGGATCACTAACACCAAAACCCTGTTGGTTTAGAAATAATAAAACTTGTTCCCACAGTGTGGAGGCGCCAGCACCTAAAAAGAGGGAAAGTGCTATTGCTCCAGTCAATCTGAATCTAGCGAAGCGTTCACTTACAAAACTCCTAAACCTCGCAAGAGGGTCTTCTGAGTCAAATGCCTCAAAAATGTCCATAACTGGAGTTGCCCTTGTAGCCAGCCTTAAATTAATAAATATAAAAATGAACGCAACTAGGGATGTAGCACTAACAAGTCCCGTTCTTGTTAATAAAATTTTTATCCAAACGCTTTCTAACCCAACAGAATCAAACCATAAATAATTTGTATAAAAATTAGCAATACCTCTTGCTAAAGAGAACCCAATTATTGCAATAAAAACAATGAAGGAAAATCCTCTTCTCTCAGAGTTTGTATTTAAATTACCGATATTAACCATGTCAATTAATTGTATTTATGTTTCGTCTTTAACGTGAACTAAACTCAAAAATTACATCCAAAGCTTCTTGAAATGAATCAACAGCGACAATTGATGTGTTCTCATCTGAATAAGTATCTGCTTCTGAAAAGTTAGCTGTTGGAACCAAAATCAATGATGCATCAGCTCGTTTTGCAGCAATTACTTTTTGTTTTACACCTCCTACAGGCCCTACTGATCCATCAATCTCAATTGTTCCTGTTCCAGCAATTTTCTCTCCACGTGTAATGTCACTTTCAGTTAACAAATTATAAACATTAAGAGCCATCATCATACCAGCAGAGGGGCCTCCAACATTTCCAGTTTTGATATCAATATCAATAGGGAATATAAATTTTTGATTTGGTGTTGAGGCTAAAAATCCTACCATCGGTTCATTTTCATATTCAACATGCTCTATCAAGGTTGTTTTGAACTGGGTAGGTTTATCACCTCTAACTAGACCAATTTCTACTTTGTCACCAATCTGATAAGTTCTTAATAGTGATATAAATTCTGAAGTGGATTTAATATTTTCATTATTGATTGAAACAATTAAGTCGTTTTTAAAGAGTTTGTCTTTTACAGGTGAATCTTCAAGCAAACCTACAACTAAAACACCATCACCCTCAGATTTTACTTCATAACCAAGTGAATCAAGAGCAACTGCGATTGCGACATTTTCAGAAGTCATCATATTTTGCATGCTGATTTCTGATAATTCCTGAGGTGTTACACCATCAGGCAAAATAACCTCTCTAGGATAAAGATCAATTTCATTATTTAAATTTGCCCAAGCATACACAAAGTAATTAGCTTCGTCTCTTCTTACAGTCAATTGAAACAGGTTGCCCTCAG
This sequence comes from uncultured Candidatus Actinomarina sp., assembly GCA_902627635.1. Taxonomy (GTDB): domain Bacteria; phylum Actinomycetota; class Acidimicrobiia; order Actinomarinales; family Actinomarinaceae; genus Actinomarina. Next base: position 6,379 of record CACOKA010000015.1, on the reverse strand, counting down.
AATCATACGTTTTTGTGTCACTGACTTCAATATTCCATTGATAGGGAGGACCCGGAGACATAAAGTAGTAATCTGATTTTGCAAATCCAAAAGGAAAAATAACAATTAGATAGGTAATTAATCCAATCTTAAGTACTTTATTTTTTTCGAAAAATTTATTCATATCTGAATTGTAATTTAAACAATTATATATAAAAAAAGAGCCGGTAAAACCGGCTCTTTTTAATTGTTTAAATTATTTTATGAACAAGGTCCAACAGACCAGTCGTATCCGCCAGCAGATGGTCCGACGTAATTTTGTTTCATTACGACAGCACCACTACCTACGCTTCCGTCTGGTTTTGTGATGGTACTTGCTATATCAGGTAATCCTGATCCTAATTTCTTTTCTGGCATCATGCCGTCTGAACTAACAGTAACGTTAGTTGCAGCTCTTCTGATTCCAGCTTTTGTAAGATCTCCACCTTTTACTGCAGCTTCAAGAACACCTTTTAAGTGGTATTGTGAAGCCCATCCTCCAACGAAGAATGTGCTTGCGCTATCAGTTATTTGAGATAATGTAGCTCTCATGATTCCGTGTCCAACTGTATCAGCTTCATATGGTGCAACACCAAAAGACATTGCATATATTAGACCTGACTCGAAAAGAGCTTTAACAGGTGAACCCTCAGCAACAAATGCATCATTGTAGGAAGTTCCTAAGAACATAGCAAAAGGAGTAACTCCTTGTGCTGCTGCTCCACCAGCAACTTGTGGTGCAACAGCTAGTCCTGTTGCTAGGAAATATGCATCAACAGGTTTTGTAACTAGCAATCCAACAGCTTGAGTAACATCAAACTCTGTTGGTGGTGCTAGGTATTCCCATGCAACTTCAACACCTGCGTTTGCGGCAGCTGCTTTAATTCCAAATGCATAATCTTTTCCATAGTCACTTTCATAACCAATGATTCCGACAGTCTTTATATCGACTAATCCGCCAGTCAATGCACTAGCATTCTCTCCTGCCCAGTCCATTGCATTCATACCATCAGCACAATACTGAGTACCAAATTCAATGACTGTTGATCCATCAACTTCTTTATATCCCCAACCGGACCACCAGCTCATAGGTACTGCTACCATGTCATCTTCATTTAAGTTATCCAAAATAAATAAAGTCTGAGGTGTTCCAAGCGACATTGCGAAAGCTGCAACTGAATCTTTCAATGAGTTGTAACCTTCCAAATGTTTTTGTGGATTGTATGAGGCATCAAATCCTTCTCTGATTGCCACGCTGTAGTCTCCAATTCCTCCAGATGAGTTAGCCCAAAGCCAAAATGCTCTTTGTCCAATATCTAGAGCTGGACCTGCAGCTCCGAATGGTCCTGAGTAGTCATTTAACATTCCAAGGTAGATACAACCCTTAGTTGGGTCGGCACCAGTTGGGATGTTAGATATAACTTCTGGACATGGCTCTTCTGTAATTCCAACACCTGTTTTTACCGTACCGGCTGTTGTAACAGCAGGTGAGTCAAGTGTTTCAGTTACTTCTTCTGCAACTACCTCTTCCTCAGAAGTTTCTTCGGTAGCTCCACCACAAGCAACTAGAATTAAGGATAGAATTGAAATTATTATGATTCCTTGCTTACGCAATGGTTTCATTTTTCCCCCTTAATTATTAGTACTAATATAAGTAGATTACTATATGTTTTCTAAATTAGTAGGAAAAAGGCCAAGCTTTAAAATAATTTCGTAACCTAAACCAGATTCCCCATAATCCCCTTGGTTCAAAAATTAAGAATAATATAATAAACAAACCAAATATTACCCTCTCAATTTGTTGAGGACTTAAAATGAGCTCTTGTTCACTTAAATTCGATGAAAGTACAACATTTTGAATTAATGCAGGGAATAGAACGAAGAAAAAAGATCCAAATAATGGTCCCAATACTGTTCCAGCGCCACCAATAATTACGATTGCAATGAATGTAATTGAATATAACAAGTTGAAAGTACCTGGTTCAGCCCCTCCAAAAGTTGTCATGAGTAAAGCACCAGCCACACCACCATAAAAACACGATATTGCCAGAGAAACAGATTTAAATCTAAATAAATTAATTCCGAGTGCTTCAGCAGCAATATCTCTATCTCTAATCGCTGCAAATGCTCTTCCAGTTTTTGATCTCACAAGATTTTTAACACCAATACCTAGCAATACAGCAACTAGTAAAGAAATAAAATACAGAATTTGATTTTTTTGAAGAAATAGGTTTCCTATTTCTAATCCACTGTTTAAGTCAATTCCAAAAATTTGCAAGTTTGCTGCTTTCCTTCCTAGGCCAGATCCTCCAGTTACAAAAACCATGTTTGAAAAAAAATGTGAACCAATAAAGACAAATGCCAAAGTTACTAGTCCTAGATTTAAACCTTTTAAACGAACAGCTATTGGTGAAATTAATACTCCTACCAGTGCAGCTATTAGACCTGATAAAGGCAACCACAAAAGTAAATCAAGCTCGTAACCTATGACACTTCTTGTAGCAACTCCACCCATCACGGCCGAAGCGTAAGTTCCAATTCCAACAAAAACTCCATGTGCAAGATTAATCTGCCCAGCCAATCCTGATACAATATTCAGTCCCCATGCTGCAATAGATACAAGTAAGGCATTCGTAAGCAGAATTAGCCAGTAATCTGATGCGACAAAACAAACAAATATGGCTGAAATCAATAAAACTATAAACCAAAATTTTTGGGTATTATTCGGAAATATTGAAGATTCTTTTCGATATGAAGTATATAAATCTGGTCTATTACTCATACTCTTTCGACCTCTTCAGTTCCAAATAAACCGTGGGGCTTTATAAGTAAAATTACAAACATTATTAAATAAGGTGCAACAATTGAGAATCCATTACCTAGCCTAATGTTATAGGCGCTCTCAATATCAAATTGATAGTAACCAACATAAGCCTGTGTCAAGCCAATAATCAAAGAGCCAATTACAGCCCCTGTTATAGAGTCTAAGCCACCAATGACAACTGCTGGTAAAGCCCTCAGAGCTGATATGAAACTCGAATTAGTAAGAGTATTAAATCCCCCAGTAATGAAAAATCCAGCAAATGCAGCTAATAGCCCAGCGATAAACCAGACTAATCCAAAAACTCTTCCAACATTTATTCCTTGTGCCAAAGCTGCTTCTTGGTCTAAAGAAGTTGCTCTCATTGCAACTCCATACTTTGAACGTTTAAAAAATAGAGAAAGAACGAAAATAAGTATTAGTGAAATTATAAGTGCGGTAACTTCCAGATATTTGATAGTTATTCCGCCGATGCTCAATGAACCAAAGTTTCCAAAGCTAGGAAATGGATCTCCCATATATTTTGGATTTATTCCTATCCAATTATCTAAAACCACACGAAGAAGAATATCTATTCCTATTGTTAATACCGCTACAGAAAATACAGGTTCTCCAACCATTGGTCTTAAAAATGTTCTTTCGATAACAAACCCTAAAATGCCTGTCAGTATTATCCCTAAAATAAAAGCTATCCAAAATGGTATGCCTATTTGTGTTGCAAAATAACTAATAAATCCTGCTCCTACAACCACCATTGCAGGTTGAGCAAAACTTAAAACATCTGTTGCTCTAAAAATTAGAACAAATCCAATTGCAACTAATGAGTAAACAGCTCCTAATGAAAGGCCTTCAAATGTTGCTTGAAGAAAAATTATCATTTATACATATCATCTATCAAATCAGAGAATTTATCCATAATCACATTTCTTTTTGCTTTTTGAGTAGCTGTTAAATCGCCATCTTCATGATCTAATTCTTTCGTTATCATTCTAAATTTTCTTAACTCAAGGGAAGAAGTCAATTCATTTGCCTTGAGAATCTCATTCCAAATAAGTTTTTGTACTTCTTCATTTTCAGACAGATTTCTGTATGTTGTGTGTGGAATATTTTTTCTTAATGCCCAATTAGATACTATGTCATACTCTATACCTATTAAACATGATAAGAATTTTCTATCATCGCCAATTACTATTGCTTCTTTTATGTAAGGTGAGGTTTTCAAATTATTTTCAATTTCAGATGGAGAAACATTTTTTCCGCCACTTGTGATTATGATATCTTTTTTTCGATCAATAATTTTTAGAAACTCACCGTCATACTCACCTACATCACCCGTGTATAACCATCCATCTTTGTCAATTGTCTCTTTAGTCGCTTCTTCATTTTTATAGTATCCAAGAAATACTCCCGGGTGTCTTACAAGTATCTCTCCGTCATCAGCCAACCTGATTTCAACATCTGGCTGGGGAACTCCTACAGTTCCCAACTTGACGCTACCTGGTTTGTTCCCAGTAGCAACGGCACTATTTTCAGTCATGCCATAACCCTCGTATATAGGCACTCCCATGTTCATAAAAAATTTTAAAATTTCAGGTGCTATCGGTGCTGCACCTGATACAGCATTATCTACATTTAAAAGTCCTAATTTCTTTTTCAATGCTCTAAAACAAATAACTTGTGCAATAAAATTTGTAACTTTTGCAGGTAGATCTGCATCACCATACTCAAGTCTTCTGTTTGCTGAAAAATTTCCTAACTTTGACGCTGTCGCAAATAGTAATTTCTTTAGTCTTGATGCATCTTTCATCCTCACAAGAGTTCCAGCATGCATACGTTCAAGAATTCTTGGAACTGCTGGAAACATTGATGGTTGAACTTCAGCTAGATCTCTCTGTACAGTATCGATAGATTCTGCAAAGTTAATCGTCCCCATGACATGAATGGCCACAATGATATCTATCAATCTTCCAAAAATATGACAAATTGGTAGATATGAAAGAAATTCGGGATTACTTATACCTGGAGTGAATGATAATTTTGGAATAATTGAACCACACCACTCTAAATTGCCATGAGATATCATAGAACCTTTTGGAGCTCCAGTAGTACCTGATGTATATATCAAACAGGCTACATCGCCTGATTCAATTTCTTCCATTCTTGATGTAACAAAGTTATTGTTTTTTTCATACTCTTCTTTTCCAATAGCTAAGAAGTCATCCCATGACATAAGAATGTCTTCTTTGTAACTCACAACTCCCCTGTCTTCAAAATATATGATTTTTTGTAAATTAGGTAATTCATCCATTACTTCTAGAGCTTTATCAACTTGTTCTTGATCCTCTGCAAAAAGTATTTTTGTTTCTGAATGCCCAAGCAGGTATTTAACTTCTGACGGAGGATTTGTTGGATATAATCCAACAGTTATTGCTCTTATTGATTGAATACCAATATCTGCGATGATCCACTCGGGTCTGTTTTCAGAATGCACTGCTGCTTTATCGAATCTATCTACACCAAAATAGTTTAATGCACATCCAACCCACTGTGCTTGGTCCCAGAAGCTTTGATATGATATTTCACTCCAAATTCCAAATCTTTTGTCCCTGAACGCAACTCTTTCAGGAAATCGTGAAGCAATCTCGTTCACTTTCCTACAGGGAGTACTTCCTCCGTTTTCAATAATTTCACTAAATATGTTTTCCATTGTTAACATGTTTAATCACTTACTCCTAGATATGCTTCAATGACTGACTGGTCTTTTGCAGCATCTGTTGGTGAACCTGAAAATAATTTCTTTCCAAAGTCCATCACAATGACATCAGTTGCTATATCCATAACCATATTCATATCATGATCTACCAATATAATTGTTACTCCTAATTCTTCATGTATATCCAGTATAAATCTTGCAATATCTTCTGTTTCCTCGTTGTTCATACCTGCAGCTGGTTCATCTAATAAAAGTACATCCGGTTTCATAGCTAAGGCCCTTCCTAGCTCTATTCTTTTTTGGATTCCATAAGGCAGCGATAAAATATATGAGAATCTATATTCTTCAATTTCTAAAAAGTCAATAACGTCCTCTGCAATATTTCTTGCTTCATCTTCTTGATTTCTGACTCTTTTTGTCCTAAACAAACTTGAAACTGGCCCATAGTTAATGTGCTTATGAGCACCAATTAAAATATTGTCCAACGCAGTCATATTTTCAAATAGTTCAATGTTTTGAAAAGTTCGTGACACACCCATATTTGCAATATCATCTGGTTTCATGTCTTTAATTGATTTATCAAATATTTTTATCTCTCCTGAAGTAGGCCTGTATATTCCATTGATACAGTTAAAGACGGAAGTTTTTCCTGCACCATTAGGGCCGATAATTGAAAACAACGATCCTTCTTTTACTTCAAAAGATATCCCATCAAGAGCTTTCACTCCTCCAAAGTTCAACCCAACATCTTTAAATTCAATTACATTTTTCATGACAACCATCGTTTCTTACGTTTATAGTGTTTTACATCCTTAAAAGATTTTCTA
>CACOKA010000014.1 GCA_902627635.1 uncultured Candidatus Actinomarina sp. | reverse complement strand
GATACACTAAACGGTTCAATTGCTGTTGAAGATGAAATCTCTAAGTCATTCTTAGATTATGCTATGTCGGTTATTGTTTCCAGAGCTCTTCCAGATGTAAAGGATGGATTAAAACCAGTACAAAGAAGAATTTTATACTCAATGTATGAAACAGGAATTAGACCAACAGGACCTTTCAGAAAGTGTTCAAAGGTTGTAGGTGATGTTATGGGTAACTATCATCCACATGGAAACGACGCTATATACGGAACCTTAGTAAGGTTGGGACAAAATTTTAGTACTAGATACCCCCTGATTGAACCACAGGGTAACTTTGGAACCCCCGACGATCCACCTGCTGCTATGAGGTATACAGAGTCTAGAATGTCTTCCCTGTCTTCACAGCTATTAGATGGGATTGACGAAGAGACAGTAGACTTTGAGCCTAATTATTCCGGAGAGACAAGCGAACCAAAAGTATTACCTGGAAGATTTCCAAACCTTTTAATTAATGGAGCTGAGGGTATCGCAGTTGCTATGGCAACAAATATGCCACCCTACAACCTGAAAGAGATTACAGAGGCAGTTAAATTTACATTAAAAACAAAAGACCCCAAACCACGAGATTATTTAAAAATAATAAAAGGTCCAGATTTTCCTACAGGAGGATTAATTGTAGATACCCCCACGATAAAAGAAGCAATACTTAAAGGTAGAGGGTCTATAAAACTTCGAGCTGTTGCAGACATAGAAGAACTAGGAAAAGGTAGATCTGCAATTATTGTTAAAGAGCTTCCGTATCAGGCTTCAATTGACAGAATTATGGAAAAAATAGCATCTTTGGTTCAAGACAAAAAATTAACCGGAGTCTCAGACTTAAGGAATGAAAGTAGTGACAGAAACGGAACCAGACTCGTTGTTGAGTTAAAGAGAGACGCCGTACCACAAGTTGTGTTAAATGATCTTTTTAAATTTACACAACTTCAAGACACTTTTTCAGTTAATTCAGTAGCCCTTGTTGAAGGAGTGCCTAAAGTACTATCGGTTCCCGAACTTATTAGATACTACATTGATCATCAAATAGATGTGATTCAAAGAAGATCTAAATACAGACTTGAAAAGGCAAAAGCACGGTTACATATCGTTGATGGCTTATTGCTTGCATTGAATAAAATCGATCAAATAATAAAAGTCATTAAATCTTCCAAAGATGTGGAGGTAGCAAGAAAATCACTGATGAGTAAATTTAAATTATCAGAAATTCAGGCAACACACATCCTTGATATGCCCCTAAGAAGGTTAACTGCATTGGAAAAAGAAAAGCTCGAAGATGAAAAGAAAGAACTCAAAGAAACAATTAAAGACCTTACAGGAATATTAAAAAGTAGAGCGAAACAAAATCAAATACTTATTGAAGAGCTTGATGCAATAACAGACAAGTTTGGTGATGAAAGAAGATCCAGAATTGTTCCAGATGTTGGCGAGGTAAAAATTGAAGATTTAATTGAAGACGAGGAAATTATTGTTTCCATCTCATCTGAAGGTTATATAAAATCAGTTCCTTCAACCTCCTATAAAAAACAAGGTAGAGGAGGTAAGGGTGTTAAAGCAGCTTCTTCAGAGGAAGACGTAATTGAGCACCTCCTTTCAACATCTGTTCACTCTTATTTACTTTTCTTTACAGACAACGGAAAAGTATACAGAGCCAAGGCACATGAAATTCCAAAAACAAATAGGACTGCAAAAGGATCTTTAATTCACAATGTACTTTCAATGGGACAAGATGAAAAAGTCCAGGCAATAATTGACACAAGGGACTATGAAACAGAAAAATTCTTATTAATAATGACTGAGAAAGGAACGGTAAAAAAATCAAAATTTAAAGATTTTGATTCAAACTATAAATCATTACAAGCCATAAAGCTAAAGGATGGTGACAAAGTTGTTTCTGTAAAAACAACGTCTGGGAAAGAAGACATAATACTTGTTTCCCAGAAGGGACAAGCAATAAGATTTGATGAAAACAATCTCAAAGCCCAAGGTAGATCAGCAATGGGAGTTAGAGGAATAAAACTTCGTGAAGGGGACAAGGTTGTAGGTGCATCAACATCTAGAGAGGAAACACTCTTATTTATTACGGCCAAAGGGTATGGAAAGCGTACAAAATTAGATGAATTCAGAAGAGCTGGAAGAGGAGGACTCGGAGTCAAGGCTCTTAAGGTTACGGAAGCCAAAGGAGATTTAATTGGCGCAGGACCCGTTGATGAAGATACAGAGGTTATGCTTATGAGTACTGGTGGAACAGCAATAAGATGTGCTGTAAAACAAATAAAACAAATGAGTAGAGTTGCTCAAGGAGTAAAGGTTATGAAGCTTTCAAAAGAAGAAGAAATATCTGCCTTTATTCCAATTAAAAATGAATCGTAATGGTAAGAGTAAACAGAGTTAGAAGAATTATAAGAAAGGTTGATCCTTGGACCGTCTTAAAAGTTTCTTTTGTCTTCAATTTTATTATTTCGTTAACAATTGTTCTTGGATTTTCAATTTTATGGGTTTTACTTGTAAATGCTGGGGTTCCCCAAGGACTTGAAGAAATTGCAAGAAGACTAGCACTACTAGATGACAATGCATCTCTAGTTGGCAATGTAGAAACTTTATTTTCTAGTGTCTTATTTTTTGCAACTGTATATTTATTAACTCAAACAGCAATAGCAACTCTAGGAGCATTCTTTTATAACCTTATTTCAGATTTGGTTGGTGGAATCGAGGTAATAGTACTAGAGGAGTCATATAACGAAACTGGCTCAAAACCTAGCAGTGATAACGCCAGGAATGAAAACACAGAAACGGCAGCAATGCCTGTTGCAAAAACGTTGGGAAGATTTAAGAGACAAAAAAACAGAAATGACGATTTTATGGTTCCAGAAATGCCCAGACCAGATGTTCCAAGAGACATTGAGGAAGAAACACTCACAGAAACTTTAAAAAGTTATCCTGAAAACGATACAGAACAATAATTTTTGCTACACTTAATCACTAAATAAACAAAGTAACAAAGCGAAGCTAGTGAGAATCTAGCGCTGTCCCGCAACTGTGATTCGAAAGATAAGTCAGGTCGACTTTATTACTTTTTACAACAATCCTCGAGAGAAGGAATGGAGTATCGTACTTTTTCTCGTGGTGAGAAAGGAAAATATGAAAACAAAAATACTTCTTCTTGCCATGATAATTTCAATGTGTGGAGGCACATCTGACGAAGGTAATGAAAAAAACATTATTTCATTATCAACCACGCATACAGAAATTATTCAAATGCTTGAAGCTGAGAATCAGCTAATTGGTGTTGATTCGTTCTCAGAGACAGAACTTCCAATAAAAAAAATAGATGCTTATACAGTTACAGCAGATGAGCTTCTTTTACTCAATCCAGATATTGTGATCGTTGCTTTTGATTTTAACGGTATCGTAGAGGGATTAGAAAATTTAAATATTGAATATGCTCTTCTTCCACCTGCACAAAATTTGGATGACGTTTATTACCAAATTGAAACCATTGGGACAATTATTAACAAAGAAAATACAGCAAGTTCTCTAGTTTTAGAAATGAAATCTGATATTGATGAAATTATTGAAAACTCAGCAACTGAATCTATATCTGTTTATCACGAAATTGGTTACACATATGGCATATATTCAATAAATGAAAATTCTTTTTTAGGAGAAATTTACAATATTCTTGGTGTAAGCAATATTGCAGATAAGACTGAGGACCCGTACGGATCTGGTTACCCACTTCTTGAAGAAGAACAGGTCTTAAATGCAAACCCTGATCTAATCGTAATTGGACACTCTGACTTTTTGAATAAAGACATCTCAACAAGACAAGGCTGGGATGGTCTTAATGCCGTATCAAATGAGAATGTTTATTTCCTCGATGAAAACTTAGCAAATAATTGGGGTGTAAATACTGTCGATTTGATAAATACATTATCTGAAATAACAAAATTTAATGAAGATCCTGGTTTAATTTATAAAGCAAAATATTTAGAAAGTGATCTTGGCAGCTCAGACAGTACTCAAAACATCATCATTGCAACAATAATTGTGATAATCTTGACAGCGTACATACTTATTACGAGAAGGAATAAGAGTAAAGTACAAAGTTAAGGAGATAAATTACCATGAAGGGTTATTCTAACGAGCTCTACATACTTGCATTTGACCACAGAGGAACTCTAACAAAAGGTCTTTTAGGCGTAGAAGGAAGACCGCCTAACGAGGAAGAAGCATCAAGAGTGTCTTCAATGAAAGATATTATTTTTGATGGATTTATAGAAGCTAAAGAAACAGGTATTGGGACAGGTGAACCCGCAATACTTGTTGACGAGACTTTCGGATTACAAGTGCAACAAAAAGCAAAAGAAATGGGTGTTAAGTTCGCAGCCCCTGTTGAAAAATCAGGTCAAAAAGTATTTGATTTTGAGTATGGTGATGAATTTGGAGAAAAGATAAAAGAAGTTAATGCTGATTTTGTAAAAATTTTAGTCAGATGGAACCCAAATGATGATGAAGAAACTAGAGAAGTTCAAGGTAAAAGAATAAAAACATTATCTGATTGGCTTGAAGAAAATGAAAGAAAATTTTTGCTGGAATTTTTAATCCCAGCGACTGAAGAGCAATTGTTGAGTGTAGATGGAGATCAATCAAGATACGATTCAGAAATAAGACCTAAATTAGCAGTTCAGGTTGTTGAAGAGATGAGAGAAAAAGGGGCAGACCCTGACATTTGGAAGATAGAAGGATTAGACACAAAAGAAGATTGTGAAAAAGTCTCTTCTGCAATCAAAGATGGTGGCAGAGATGATGTAATAGCCGTTGTTCTAGGTAGAGGTGCAAATGACGAAAAAGTTATTGAGTGGCTGAGGGCTGGATCATCTGTTGATGGATATAGTGGCTTTGCGATAGGTAGGTCTATATTTTGGAACTCACTAAAAGGATGGCATGAAAATGAAAAGTCAAGAGAAGAAGCCGTATCAGAAATAGCCAATTCATATTTAAATTTTATCTCTGTATATCAAAACGGGAGCTAAGAAATGCCTGTTGGCAAAGCGGTAATCGGTCAATCAGGTGGTCCGACAGCTGTAATTAACAAGTCACTAGTTGGTTTCATAAAAGAGGCTATTAATCAGGAATACGATGAAATACTTGGAGCAAGACACGGACTGGAGGGGATATTAAAGGAGGATTTTGTTGATTTATCTAAACTTTCAGAGTCTCAACTTTATGGAATATCAAAAACACCTGCAGCTGCTTTAGGCTCAGTAAGAAAAAAACCAACGGAGAATGATATTGAGAAATTAGTTTCAATCTTTGAGAAACAAAACATAAGATATTTTTTCTACATCGGTGGAAATGATTCTGCAGAAACTGCAAATCTTGTATATGAGGGTGCAAAAAAAATAGGATATGAAATTAAAGCTTTTCATGTTCCTAAAACTATAGATAATGACCTCTTGGAAACGGATCATTGTCCAGGTTATGGTTCAGCAGCCCGATTTGTTGCACATGCATTTCAAGGAGATGATGCTGACAACAGGAGCCTTAGAGGAATAAAAATCAATGTTTTAATGGGTAGGCATGCAGGATGGCTTACCGCTGCCAGCACTTTAGGAAAATCAACTGAAGAAGACGGTCCACATTTAGTTTATGTACCTGAAAAAATATTTAATTTAGATGAATTTTTAAAGGATGTAAAAGAAGTTTACGATTCTTTAGGAAGATGTATAGTTGCTGTATCCGAAGGCATTCACAATAAAGATGGTGAGTACTTTCTCCAAACATACGCAAGCGAGACAGGTTCTGGACTTGCAGGAAAAAAAGATAGCCACGGAAACATCCAGCTCTCAGGTTCGGGTGCCTTAGGAGATACACTTACAAACATTGTCTCAGAACATATTGAAGGAGCGAGGGTAAGAGCAGATACGTTTGGATATCTTCAGAGATCTTTTCTCGCAGATATTTCAGAAGTTGACGCTGAAGAGGCTGAGAGGGTTGGACAGCATGCAGTTGTTGCTTCAAAAGATAAAGAAAGCGGATCAATTATTCTAAGAAGACAGTTTTCAGAAACTTATTATTGTGATGTAGACGTTGTTGAGTTACATAAAGTTGCAAAACATACAAAAAATATGCCGGAAGAATATCTAGAAAAAAACAAACCATATGTGACCAATAATTTTTTTGAATACGCAATGCCTCTAACCGGAGGTATAGAGCCCAAAACACAAATATTTGTATAAATGTCAAAAATAGAATTATCTAAAGAAGATTTTAAAGCATTCTGGGAGGCAACAGTAAGATATTACGAACTTGACCCTCAGGGAGTAATGCACAATGCAAATCATGTTGCTTTTTTTGACCAAGCGATTACTGCTTACTTCAAACATGTAAATTATGATTATTTTAAAGACATTGAAGAAACAAAAAAAGACTTTCACACAGTACAAGTTTTAGTCCAGTATCATAAACCACTTCATTTTGAAGACACAATAGAGATAGGAACAAAAATAAAAAATATTGGTAACACAAGTATGACTTGGATAATGGGAATGTTTAATAAAAAATCAGGTGATCTAGTAAGTTCTTGCGAGGCTGTTCATGTTTATACAGATCAAACAACGATGAAACCAACTTTAATAACTGATGAACTCAAAAAAAAATTAAATTTTTGATGAATAATTAATAATTATTATTAATAAATATGAAAAAAACAAACATACTTTTTTTTATTTTATTTTTTAATATTTGTAGTGGTTCAGAAAGTGTGGTTGTTTCAATTTCTGAAAATACAACATCAACCGAAATTATAAATGAAGAAGATTATCCAATAGTTTTAGCGAATTGCTTAAACGAAGAAATGGGATATAACATTGCAACTCCGTTTGATATACAAGATTTAAAATCAACGATTAGCCAATTTAGCAACAATAAAAAAGAAGAGTCACAGCTAAGTGAAGATGTTGATTTTTGTATAACCAAATATAATCTCTGGTCAGATTCATCTTCCTTGAATCCAGAAGAGCTTGCCAAAGTATATGATGACAACCTTGAATTAGCTAAATGCTTAAGAGAAAAGGGCCTAAACGTTCCTGATCCAATCCAACAAGAACCCAAGGTTGATTTAAGTGGGCTAAAGGAATCTAGAGATGATATTATGCCGTTGCTACAAGAATGTGGTTGGCAAAAATAAGAATTTAGTAAGAATTAAATTTGTATAATTAAAAAAATGAAGAAACTTGAGACACCTTATGAAAAAATTAATACCTGAAATAATCGAAAATAAAATTCCAAGTAACAAATTTGTCTATTATTTTACATGGCTATTAGTTGCATTTAATTTTTTTAGAAGTTTAGAGCATATATTTAATAATGATGGAGGAGCGCAATCTATTGCCGGTATTCCACTCGATTTTTATATTCCTGAAGCCTCAAATAATATAATTTCAATATTTGCTCAGTGGGGTTTTTCACAGCTAGTTTTAGCTTGCATACTATTACTTGTTGTTTTAAAAATGAGGGAATTAATACCTCTTATGTTGCTTATTATTGCTTTAGAAAATATCTTAAGAGGAGCAGTAGCGTTATATAAACCTTTAATTTTAGTAGATGCTCCTCCAGGTGCAGTTTCTCCAATTATTGGTTTAGCAACTTTAGCTGTTTTTTTTATTTCGATAAGAGAAAACAATTAAAACTATGAAAAAATATTCAAACACTCTCTTAATACTTTTATTTATTTTTTTATTTGCATGCTCCTCATCAGATGAATCACAAGGAGTTGTTTCTACGAAGGATTTATCAAGCGATACAACAGTTACAACAATTGCAGAGGAAGTTGTTGAAGAGGTCGTTTCAGTAGAAGATGCACAGCTTTTACTAACTAGATGCTTAAGAGAGAATGGATATGATATTACAGATCCTAAAAATGATGAAAGTTTACAAAGTGTTTTACGTCCAGTATTTTTAGTTGCTGATCAAAAAGACAGAGAGGAACTTTTTGAGACAATTCAAACATGTGCTGACGAAAACAATATTCCACTAGGTGGCACAGCAGACTTTGAGAATCCTGAAGAAGTTGCTGATACATTAGACACGGAGTTGGAATTTGCACAATGCTTGCGAGAAAAGGGGATAGAGGTTGAAGACCCAAATGCTGAGAGACCTCTTAGATCTATTCTTATAAGCCTTGTACAATCCGGACAATACCTTGAAGATCAAATTAGAGAAACTGCTGGGGAGTGCTTTGACGACCTTGGACTTGAACCACCACAACAAGGTGGAGGATAAGACTAAGATTATTTATAATTTTTCTATGTATAAGAAAGCTTCGGTAATACTCATTTTTCTAACAGCATGTTCTTTTTTCCAGCAAGATGAGCAATCTGTTGTTTCTGTTGCGGACACTGACAAGGGGAAAGAGGCAATTGCTCTAGGTGTTGAGCTAGTAGATGAACGTGAAGAAATTTCAGATGAGGATGCACCTTTAGTGCTTGTTCAATGTGTTAATGAATCAGGTTATAAATTTAAAGAACCAAAGAACTTTATAGATTTATACACCACGATTGCATCATATTTTGAAACAATAACTGAACAGGAAGCCGAAGAACTCTGGGGCATAATCGAGGAATGTGCTTTGAAATATAATTTATGGGGTGTAGCAGATGAAAATCAATTTGAAGACCCAGCAGAAGTATCTAAAGAAATTGATAGATCATTATTCATGGCGAAGTGTTTTAGAGAAAGTGGATATCCTAAAGTTCCAGACCCAGATTATTTCAATAGAGAAGTTAGATTAGATGCTTATATTGATGAAGATTGGGAGTTGAGAGAAGATGATCCATTAGTTCAGACATGGCAGGCATGTGAAGACAAATTACCAGAAGAGTTAAAAGATGAGGAGTGGGATGCATAAAAAACTACGTGAAAAAACTTCTCAGAATATACACAGGTTTAATAAAATACACTAATTGGAACAATGATGAAAAATATTTTTAAATTGAAAAACTTGTACATTTTAATAGTGGTGCTGGCACTTGGTTATGGTGGATACTATTTTGGTACTCAGAACACAGAGACATCCTCAAGTAATAAAACTTTAGAGCTTACTACTGTTCCTATACAAAAAGGTGACTTAGCAAAGAAGGAAGAGTACAACGGAACCTTAAGACAGACTGATAGTAAAGTGCTCAACTCACCTATGTCAGGAGTTATTACCTTAATTCCCAAAGAAGGAACCATTATTAATTTTGGAGAGGTCTTATTTGCTGTAGACAATAAACCTGTAATTTTAGTTGAAGGAGCGACACCTTTTTATAGAACTCTTGATTTAAATTCTGATGCTGGTCCTGATGTTTTACAACTTGAGAAAGCACTTGTATTTTTAGGATATGCAGAAGAAGACTTTATACCTGATGAAACTTTTGATGAAACTACCTCAAATATGCTCAATGTACTTTATGTTGATTACAAAATTGATACAAAATCTGAAATTACACCAGCAGAACAGGTTGCTATCAATTTAAAAAAGACTGAAGTAGAAAATATTGAAGAGACAATTTCAGATGGTGGAACTACTTTGGCGCAAGTCAACGACAAAAAGAAAAAGCTAGATGATGCAAAAGATGCTGCTACGGAAGAAAGTGCAGCTTGGAAAGCAGCTGACACCGCTATTGAAAATGCTGAACAAAGCATTACCTTACTTCAAGACGATACGATTCCTGAAACAAAAGAAAAAATTGCAAATGGCACAAGAGACTCTGAAATAGAAGATCTACAGCAAGAGATTGAGAAACAAAAAAGAATTAAAGATTTAGAAAAAGGCAAAGAATCAGGAATTGATGCCACAGAAGCATTAGCTATTGAAACAGCTCAAAAAGCATATGATGATACCTTAGAAAGCTACAACGAAGGAGTTGATCAAGCAGCTGAATTAGCAAAAGCAAAAGAAGAACTTGAAGAGTTAGAGCTTGCCTCAAAGTCAGAAACCTTTAGCCCAACAAACGCGTATGCATCAAAAACCCCAATAATTGTAGGTTCTTATATTAACGACGTTGGTTCTGCGGTTGTACTAAATTCACCACTGTACAATATTTCTTCTATTGGAATTGAGGTTGTTTTTCAAGTTGATGCTACCGACCAGGAAACAGTTTCACTTGGTGACAGTGTTGAAATAGAACTTCCTACCGATGAAAGAGTCCCAACAGTTATTACATTTATTGACCAGGTTGTAACACAAACTCAGGCAGGAGAATTTATAGAAGTTACTCTAAAAGTTCTCAACCCAGAAGAGATTGAAGCTTATGATCAAGCTCCAGTAAAAGTATTTGTGACAACAGAAATTTCTGAAAATGTTCTTTATGTTCCTGTTAATGCTCTTCTTGCTTTAGCAGAAGGTGGATATGCATTGGAAGTTTATGATGGAGAACTTGGCAATGGAACATTTGAAGGAGAATCTGGAGTAGATACTAGCTATATTGCTGTTGAAATAGGCGTATTTACTGATGGCTTTGTTGAAGTAATAGGAAATATCTCAGAGGGTCAACTTGTAGTCGTACCGCGATGAAAACCGATACAAAAACTGTAATTTCAATCAATAATATTTCCAAAGTTTATGAAGGGCCACCTCCTGTAAAAGCACTAGATGGAGTTTCTTTAAACGTTAAAGAAGGAGATCTGGTAGCAATTGTTGGACAATCTGGAAGTGGTAAATCAACTTTATTAAATATGATTGGCTTATTGGACAGTGTTTCTGGCGGTTCAATTGAAATAGAAGGCAAAGATATATCTGACTTAACAGATAATGAACTTTCTAAATTTAGAGGGGAAAAAATAGGGTTCATTTTTCAAAGCTTTTTTCTTTTACCTGGATTGACCGCACAAGAGAATGTTGCAGAAGGACTCTTATATCAAGGGATTTCAAGGTCAGAAAGGCTTGAAAAAGCTGGAGAGGTTTTAGAACAAGTAGGACTCGGTGATAGGTTAAGCCACCTTCCTAAAGAACTTTCTGGTGGCCAGCAACAAAGAGTTGCTATTGCTAGAGCGTTAGTACAAGACCCAGCATTTGTTTTAGCAGATGAACCAACCGGAAATTTAGATAAAGAATCAGGAATAAATATTTTAAATATTTTAAAAGAACTTAACAACCAAGGAAAAACTGTAATTATGATTACTCACAATCAAGAGCATGCAAATATGTTTAAAAAAGTAATTGAGCTGGTTGATGGAAAAATTGTGTAAAAATGAAAAGAAAAAAACTAAGAACTAGAGATTTATTTTTTGTTGCACTTTATGGAGTTCGCGCAAGAAAAGGCAGAGCTACTCTTACATCTATTGGAATTGGAATTGGAATAGCTGCAATAGTTGCAGTTTCTGGAATATCAGCTTCTGGAAGGGCTGACTTACTATCAACTCTTGAGTCACTTGGAACAAATCTGGTAAAAGCTTCTCCTCAAGCAGGATTTTTTGGAACTCAAGAAGATTTACCAAAAGGAGTTCTAGGAATGGTTGAAAGAATTGGACCAGTTGAAGAAGTAACATCTACAACTCAGACTGATTTACTAGTTCGCAGAAGTGACTTTATATCAGAATTTGAAGGTGGGGGAATTTCAACAATAATTACAAGCGCAGAACTTTTAGATGTTATTGGAGGTAATCTTGTTGAAGGCAGGTTTATTACACCTGGTTTGTCTAATATACCTGTAACCGTGTTAGGAAGCGTGACTGCTGAAAGACTTGGAATTACAAATCTCTCAACACCTACAAAGATTCTTATTGATAATGAATGGTTTGGAGTAATTGGAGTATTAGAAGAGCTTAAAATACATCCAGACCTAGATAGATCAGTATTTATAGGTTATGGAGTTGCAAAAACTCTTTTTGATATTGATGAGGAACCAACAACAATTTATTTAAGAGCAAACCCTACTTTTATTGAGGATGTTGTTGAGGTACTGGCTCCATCAATGAACCCTGAAAATCCTGATCAAGTAGAAGTTACTAGACCCTCAGACGCACTTGAAGCGCAACAAGCAGCTGAAGAAGCATTTACTAATTTATTACTGGGGCTAGGTTCTGTAGCTCTTCTTGTTGGAGGTGTTGCCATAGCAAACGTAATGGTTATGTCTGTTCTTGAAAGAAGAATGGAAATAGGTGTGAGAAGGTCGATTGGTGCAACCCGTAGAGAAATAAGATACCAATTTTTATTAGAAAGTATAGTTTTATCAGGAATAGGAGGCCTTGTGGGTGTTGGCCTTGGTACTGTCATTACTTTGGCTTACACTAACTACACAGATATTGTATTCTCAATACCGATATGGCAAATTTTAGGAGCAGTCTTTTTAGCGTTATTAATTGGAGCAATTTCAGGGGTATACCCGGCTATAAAAGCATCAAAAATACAACCAGCGGAAGCAGTAAGAAAGTAATCTTTCTTGCTCTATTGGTTTCCACCTGCACTATTGGTGACGAAGAAACCAAGGGTGTGGTCTCAATCGAAGAAAGTGCATCCTCGACAACAATTATTGAGCAAGTAACTTTTGAAGAAGGTGTTTTGAATTTTGCACAATGTATGAGAGAAGAGGGCATTGACTTTCCAGACCCTTCATTTGATACAGACGGAAATCCAGAATTTGATAATTTAGATATTGAAAACGAAGAAGAATTTGAAGAGGCATTTACAAACTGTGAAGATATATTGAGAAATGCTCTCCCAGATCAGTTTGATTTGGACCCAGAAGTTGAGGCAGCGTTAGTTGATGCTTCTCTAGAGTTTTCAAAATGCATGAGGGATGAAGGTATTAGTAATTTTCCTGATCCAACACCTGGTGAATTTGGATTTTTTGCTTTTAGAGATGCAGATATTGAATGGACATCAGACGAAGTCCAAGAAGCATTTGAAATATGTCAGCCAGAAAACCCACTTGAAAACTTAAACGATTAAAAATACTTATTAAATACCAGATTCAAAATACATAGGTGGGCTTACTCCTATTGTCTGCCAACATAGGCCTTCACTAATTTCACATTCATCATAAGTAAATACCCAAGTAACAACAAAATACTCATTTTTATTATTTAAAATTTTTATTTCATAATGAACCATCTCGCCATCTTCTTGAATTACTTCATATGAGTATTCTGTTAAATCAACTATTGCGTTATATGGAGCAGAAATAAGCATTGATTTAAATCTTTCAATTGGTCCAGTAACCTCTTTATTGTCTTTGTGAGCATTATTCCAGATTATTTCAACAGCTTTATCTGGATCAGATGAGAAATTTCTATAGCTTTCCATTATCTCAATAAGAATATCTTCAGAACCTTTTTGTTCAACTACAAGATTGTTATCAGCATTTGTAGAATTACAACAGATTAAAAAAAAGATAATTAAAAATAATTTTTGATACTTCTTATCCACTAAAAACGAGAGTCACAACTAAGTACAAATGAAGCAAGAAAGTTACAAAGAGAAACGACCAAAAAAGCCTTTTTTCTAGTTTACTCACAATGAAATTGTGACTAAGCCCATAGAGTTTAGTATTAAATAGAAATGGAAGACAAAAGCTACTGCCATGAATCCCCAAAAAGTGCGTTTTTCTAAATTACTCACAAGAGAATGTTAGTGATAATAAAAAGTTTTCAGTAATTAATTACTCTCTATTTGCTTTTTCGTATGCTTGACTATAAAGAATTAAGGTAGGTGCCCATAGTCCAACATAGATAGCAAGTTGTGAATCATCAAGCACAACATAGATTAATACCGATGCAATTACGGAAACTATGCTTGCATAAAGTCCAAGTTTTATCATTAAAAGGTCCTTTCAATTAATATTATAATTTACCACAATTATTAGTATTAATTAGTAAATGATAGAAACATTAAGTCAAAATCCGCTTTCGCTGGTACTCATATTTCCAGTAGTAACTCTAACTGTCTTTGTGGTTGGAATAATTCGAATAGATTTAGCTAAATTTCAAGAAAAACATGTTTCAGGCAAAGAAGAAGAATAATTATATTTTTGTCACAACCAAACACTTATATTAAATTATGAACTTTGATGAGCTAGAAAACCTTAATGACTCCCAACTTTTTGATTTACAGAATAAAATATCAGACATTGTAAAACAAAGAAATCTTAAAAAGGGTGATCTCGAGGAAATTATTGATAATTCTTTTAATGTAGGTTTTCCAAAAGTAGATGGTTTGGGACTCAATCCTTGGATTGAAAATTCTCTAATTATTTGTCCTGGGGCAAGAATTGATAAAACAAAAACAAGACATATTTGCAAATTTATTGTTGTCGATGAGGAGTGGTCTTGGGAGTCACCACATATGATTAGTGATGTAATCCGCAGAGATCAATCCTCAAAAAATTTTAGGCAACATTCAATTACACTTATTTCACCATTTGAAGGAATGAAGGTTCAAGTAATATCTCAAAAGTCTCAACAAGGCAAACATCTTGTTGAAGGTGTAGAGTCTTTTGAATTCAAGAATGGGGAACTTGAAAAAACAATGACAAAATCATCTAGATCAAGGGAACATTAATTAATCACCAAAGTTTTATAATTTAGTTATATGTTAAATGTAGTTGTAATTGGAGGTGGTTTTGGAGGTCTTAAATTCTTACAACGTGCCAGAAGTAGTAAGATTCAATTTACTCTAATTGATAAACAAAATCATCATTTATTTCAGCCTTTACTTTATCAAGTTGCAACGGCAGTTTTGTCACCAGCAAATATTGCTTTTCCTATAAGAAGAATGTTCAAAAATTTTAAAAATGTAAAAGTTATTTTAGATGAGGCAACTGATATTAATAAAGAGGAGAAAACTGTAACAATTTCTAATGGTGAAAAAATAAAATACGATCAACTAGTTATAAGCACAGGTTCTAAACATTCATATTTCGGTAATGATGATTGGTCAGAGTACTCAAATGGTCTCAAAGGTATCAATGATGCATTACAAATAAGGGAACGTTTATTAAGAGCATTTGAAAAAGCAGAGAATGAAAAAGATATTGATAAGAGAAATAAATACTTGAACTTTGTCATTGTAGGGGGAGGCCCAACTGGAGTTGAAATGGCTGGTTCAATTGCAGAAATTGCCTATAAAAATATGAAAGAAGAATTTAGAAATTTTAAAAGCTCAGATGCAAATGTTTACTTAATTGAAGCAACAGAAAAAATACTACCTATGTATAGTGAAAGGCTTTCAGGAAAAGCTGAAAAATATTTAGTCGATTTTGGAGTTGAGGTTAGAACAAATGAGAAAGTGATAAAGATAGAAAATGATTTAGTTGTAACTGATAAAGAAAGCATACAAACTGATAATGTCATTTGGGCAGCAGGAAATGAAGCGAGCCCAATAATTAAAAAATTAAAAACGAAAACTGACAGTGAAGGAAGAGCAATTGTTGATCCAGATTGTTCTATTAAAGAGGACGGAAATGTTTTCGTAATCGGAGATGCTGCAAACTTTAAGGATAAAAATAATAACAGTCTTCCGGGTATAGCACCTGTAGCTATTCAGCAAGGTAAGTATTTAGCAAAAATTATTAAGAACAAAATCCTTAAACAAGACAGAAAACCATTCAGATACTACGACAAAGGCATGATGGCCACTGTTGGAAGGTATAAAGCAATTGGAAAAATAGGAAAGATAGAAGTATCTGGATTTATTGCCTGGTTATTTTGGAGCGCAATTCATATACTTTATTTAATCGGATACAGATCAAAAATTTTAGTTGTAATTGAATGGATTTTTTCCTATCTCTTTAACAAAAAAGGGACAAGATTAATTTATAGAGAACCTACTTAATTTATAACAATAAAAGAGCAATTCCTAGAAATCCGCCAAAACCTGCAATATCTGTAATTAAAGTAAGAAATATATTTGATGCTAATGCAGGATCAAAACCTATTTTTTTAAGTATTAAGGGTATTGACGAACCAAATAAATTACCAATAAATATATTTCCAAAAACTGCAATACTTAGTGCTAAAGAGTAATCATTCAATCCAATAAAACTTAGTATTAAAAAAGACATAGCACCTATAAAAACACCATTAACTATTCCTATAAAAGTTTGTTTACCGATTACCTCAAAAACTCTGGCATCAGAAACATCATTTCTAGCAAGAGCCCTAATTACGATAGCTAGAGATTGAGCACCAGAATTTCCACCAACGAGAGCCACTACTGGCATTAGGGCAGCTAGCAGAATATCGCTAGCAATAGTTTCTTCAAATTGAGATACTAGAAAAGAGACTATAAACGCTAAACCCATATTTATTGCAATCCATGGGAGCCTTAAACGAATAGACTTTTGTATTGGTGTGAATATTGTTTCTTCTGCTCCAGCTCCAAACGACTGTGAGAAATCTTCTGCAATTTCAGTTTGTATGACATCTAGGGCTGTATTTACAGTGGTCTGACCGATAAGTTTATTGCTTTTATCTACTACTGGAAGAGCTAATAATTCATATTGTTTAATCAAAATTGCTGCCTCCTCTTGATCTGAAGACGGATTTACAGCAATTGGATCTTGAATCATTACATTTTTAATTAACTCATCTTCATCTGCAAATACAATTTCTCTGAATGAAATAACCCCAGTTAATTTTTCTTCATTATCTACGGAATATACGTAAATTAGATCTTCCACATTATTGTGAAGTGCTTTTAGTTCTTTTAGTGCATCTTTAACTTTTAGACCAGTCGATATTTTTGCAACCTCTTCAGACATTTGTCTACCTACCGAGTTTTCAGGATAAGCTAGTCTTTTGTTTATATTTAGTTTTGTTGACTTATCAAGAATTTCCAAGATTTCTTCAGTTTCATCTTCAGTAGATCTTTCAAAAACATCAACTACATCCTCAGTATCCATTTGTTTAAATATCTTTTCAACATAAGAGTCTTCTAAAACATCCACAATCTGAATTATTGCCCTTGGTCTTAATGATTCAAATATTTTTACCGAAGTTTGAATTGGAAGACAGGTGATTAATTTTCCTGCTTCAGATGGGTCAAATTCTTCTAGAGTATCAGCAGAGTCAAAGGGATCCTTTTCAGCAATTTGAACCCATAGGTCTTTATTATTCTCCAGATATATAAAAGCTTTCCCAGGCTCTGAACGTGCTAAATCTCTTAACTCTTTACCCTTTAATGGTTTTGTTGAATTATTATCCATGAATACCTCGTACTCACTTTAATTGTCTTGGTAAATTTTATTTACTTTAATTGTTTTTTATGCCAGTTAATTATCCACTCAAATCTTTGAATTCTGTGATTTGGTTTTCCTGATCGTGAAAGCTCGTGGCTCTCATCTGGAAATCTAATCATTGTAGTATCAACACTTCTTCTTTTAAGATTCGAAAATAATTGTTCAGCTTGTTCGACTGGACACCTATAGTCTTTCTCAGAATGAATAATTAGGGTTGGAGTAATGATATTATTGGCATATGTGATTGGACTTTTTTTTCTGTATAGATTTAAATTGTTATTCATATCATCTAAAAGATACATTTCAGGAAAACCGATACCAATATCTGATGTTCCTACCATCGTTTCCCAATTAAGCAATGCTCGTTCAACAACTGCAGATTTAAACATTTTTGGATAATGACCAATAACCCAAGAGGTCATAAATCCCCCATAAGAACCACCCATTATTCCATAATTTTTGTTTTCAATGCCCATAATTTTTATCATTTTTTTAAATGAGGTCAATACATCGTGTACATCGTTAACTCCCCATTTTCTGCCACATACATCTCTTAAGAAGTCGTGACCTCTACCAGTTGAACCTCTAGGATTACAGGCAATAACATTGAAACCAGCAGAAGCATATGTTTGGAATTCATCAAAAAACGTATATCCATATTGACTTGCAGGTCCACCATGTATATTTAACAATGTCGGTTTATTCTTACCTACAAAAATTCCCCATGTATCTATTTCAGATTGACCTGTATTTATACGACGATAGGCACAGTCAAATGTTTTTACTTTATTATTGAAGTCATCATTTACAGTCGAAAGCCTTTCAAGTTTTTCATTCACCAATTTAAATACTTCATCAGGACGAGAAAAAGAATTTGCTATTACATATAAGTCGTCACCTATGAAATTAAAATCTTTAATAGTTATATCTTCTTCAATTATGGTTTTTTTCTGGCTGACATTTCTTAAAAGAGTTTTGCCAGAGTCTTCATATAAACAAAAGATTTCGTTATTGTGTGTTTTTACTGACACAACATTTCTATCAAATGAATGCTCAAGAAAAATCAATTTTCCATTTTCTGAGACCTTTAATATTGTAGTGTTTGTTGGCCAGTCAAATCTTTTTCTTAAACCTACAGCGTAAAGTTTATCTTGAAGACTAAAGATCTGATTAAACATTCCACCAGAACTTATTTTTATCAATTTTGATTTTGATAATTTAATAATGTGTTCCTCCAGCATTGTCCCATTGTGATTATGTTGGCTTCCTATGAAGTAAAGATCTGATCCAACTTCAATTAGAGATGATATAGAAAGTAACGACTCCTTATCGCCATCAACAATCTTTTCAATTTTTAATGAAGAAATTTTTACTTTATAAATATGAAACCTTTTGTTGTAAATTACCCCTGTTGTATCAAACCTAAAGGGTAATTTATTGATAACTGTAGGTTCATCTGCTTTATTTTCTATTTTTTTAAACTGATCAGACCATTCTTTGGTAATTACATAAATAAACTCATTGTTTTCACTCCAAACATAATTTACAATTGAGTCCTCGGTATCAAATATTACTTTTTCACTGTTACCATTTTTTATAATCAAATAATTTTTCAAAGAATTTTTCTTTTTCTCAAGTGAATCAAGAATTTCAGAAGATTTAGGTGTTTTAACAAACGAAATCAATTTATCATTTTTTGAAAATTTTGGATTTGAAAAATTCCAGTTTCTAGATTTTTTAAAATTTATCATTTTATTTTTTGACAATTTATGAATTGAAAACTCATATGAATTCTTTTGTAAGTTCATTTTTGTCGATTTGAAAATAAGATCAGAACCATTGCTTTGAAATTCGGATAAATTTTTAAATTCAGAAATGTTATTTGGATTCATTAATAGCTTTTTATATTATTTTATTCTGTTGTAAAGCAGTGTGCCAATCACAGAGAATATAAAACCGACGCCAAAAGTATTTAAATCAGCCAGTCCATAAAGGTCAGTTGGTATAAACAAACCCCCAGGGTTTATATCCAAATCAATGTAATAAAATCTATATAGTATTGAAGAAACAAATCCTAACGAAAAGGGAATGACAATACCTTGACTTGTTTTTCTCATCTGGATTTTATAAAACGCAGGAAAAACCAAACATACTGCAAGTAAATCGGCAAATAAAAAAACTGAAAAAATATTTGTAACAAAAAATGACAAAGTTAATGATCCAAAAGTTATAACAAGAGTGATTATTTTAGCTTCAGCAATACCGCTTTTAACAATATCTAAAGCCATCGTTGATGATATTGCACTCTGTAAGGTGTCGATACTTGATGCAACCAACATTGTGCAAAGGGCTATAACAAGAATTCTTGAGAAACTATTTAATTGTATTTGTTGAATGAAACTTAGAGAAGGATTCTCAATTCCAAAACCAGCACCAGATGATCCAGCAATACCAAGTATTAATACAGTCGAAAAGCATCCAAGACCTGCAAAAATTGAAGACTTCTTTATTACACTATCATCTAATGCTGAGTAAGTTCTTTGCCAGTAACCTTGTGAGAAAATTTCAGCTGCAGTCACTGCAAGGATAACTGCAATTGCTGACTTAAAGCTAGGAAGCGTAAACGAATTTAATCCTCCAATATTTGCTGCTTTAATAATATCTTCTAGACCGTTTTGGCTAATCCAGAGAGAAAAAACAATAAATAATAAAATAATTATCGAGATTCCTTGAAATCTATCGGTAATTAACGATGCTTTGAAACCGGACAAGTTTAGATATAGGAATGTAATTACTGCTATAGCTAAACAAACAATTATTCCTGAAGTATTTGATATCTCTGGAAAAAGAAAGTTAATTGATGCAAATTCAGCAATTAAAAAAGCTGACATATAAATGATTGCAACTATTGAAACAAAAATTTGCGCAAAATTACCATATTGTTTGTTTATATATTGAGGTAGGGTCGCTTTATCTGGAACAGCCTCAACTATTTTAGGACCCACAAAATAAAGCAGTGCAAAAGGTGTTGCAGCAGAGATGGCATAACCTATTACATCAAAACCTAAACCATACCAGCCGACCTCTGCCGGAGATGCAATAATCCAAAGACCCATACCACTTGCATAAAAGCTGAGGCTCAAATTGAAAGTATTTTGAGATTTTAACATCACAAAATATCCATCCCCAGCTTCTTTATTACTAAGCCTTTTTGTTAATGCAAGAAATAGTAAAAGGATGAAAAAAATTAAAATATAATTTATTAAAACATTTGCACTAATTTGCACAATTACCTCATTTCGTAAATGGGATAAGAGTTCCGAATTTCCCTTCGTTAGAATTACCTAACAGGTTCATACGGTCGGTTTTTCAACCCTCTCAGCTTTATTGCTCCCGTTAGTTATATATTAGTTTAAATTTCGAATAAAAAATCTATATAAAATTTATTATTAATATCTCAATAATGAAAAATAATAATCTTCTTCAAAAGCCATCTTTAATTCAAACAATCTCAGCTGTTTTAACCGCAGGTGTTATGTGGGGGTCTGGAAATGTAATTGTAAGAAGTCTTTTATTAGAAGGTTTGAATGAAATTTTCCTCGTAACTGTAAGAGTACTAATAATTGGTGCACTACTCTTTTCATATTATATTATTTTCAACAAAGATAAATTTGATAAACAACTTCTTAAAGAAGCTTCATTTACTGGATTGGCCTCAATATTTTTTGTAAGTTGGGCATTTATATTCGCGCTACAGTATATCTCATCGGGTCTTGTCACGTTATTAATAAGCTCAGCACCAATTTTTACCGTAATGTGGGTCAAGATTATTTTAAAAGAAGAAAAGATATCAAAACTCAAATATTTGTCAGTTGTTGTTGGATTTACAGGTATAGCATATTTGTTTATTTCCCAAGAAACCGGATTACTTAATCAAGGAAATATTTTTTTAGGTGGATCATTAGCATTTTTAGGCGTCCAATGTATCGCTCTCGCTACAGTCCTAAATCGAAAATATGCTCCAAGGTATAAAGTAAACAGTTGGCTCACATTTCAGTACCCACTTGTAATTATTTTGACTCTATTAACATTCTTTATTTCTGGTGTAGGTATAAATGTTTTAAATCTATCACAGCTTTTGAGATTAGTAGCTCTTGTTGCATGTAATCTTGCAGCCTTCCTTTCATTTACGTGGCTTATTCAAAGAGTCAGTGCTTTACAAGTGGCAAGCATTGATTACTTAGTACCCGTGGTAGGTGTTTCAGCAGGAGTTCTATTTTTAGGAGAGACTTTTAACAGAAATATATTGATATCAAGCCTATTCATTTTTGCTTCTCTGTTATTAACAACCAAGGATGAATTTTCAGACTAAAAGCTATCGTATACCTTTTTAACTTTTTTTAAATCTTGCCAAGTTAACCATTTTGGTTTACCAGGTTCTTTTGACGGATTTCTTAAAAGATATGATGGGTGAAAAATTGGCATCACTTTGATATCATCTTTTTCAATCCATTCGCCTCTAATTTTGGATATTGGTTGTTTTATATTGAGATAAGACTCAACAGCTGTTGATCCTGCAAGCACAATAATTTTGGGATCTAAAAAATCGATTTGTTTATCAAGCCAAGGAATACAAGACTTGGCCTCTTCTGAAGACGGTTTTCTATTGTTAGGAGGTCTACATTTCACAATATTTGTAATATAACAATCTTCTAGAGGATCAATTTCGACTGAATTAAGAGCTGAATCCAACATTTTTCCAGCTCTACCTACAAAAGGAAAACCAGTAATATCCTCTTGTTCTCCAGGCCCTTCACCGATTATTAAAATTTCTGCATCAGGATTACCTTTTGCTACTACAACATTGGTTCTAGTTTCTGCGAGTGAACACTCTTTACACTTCCTGCATTCTTTATGAAGTAGTTCTAATTGATTTTTTGAAGTCATATCAAAATATTAATATAAATTATTTTTGTGAACGGCCCAGTTCTTCATAACTGGGGCGTTTTTGCATACCAACAACTTTAAGGGAGTAGCGTAGTATTTAATTTAATTATGAACTATTGAATTAAATAGAAGTTAAACAAAAGAACAATGTAAGTAAAAAAATGAGAAAACCCTTGAATACTCCGCTTGTTTTGTTGCCAAAACTCACTTCTTCAAGGGTTATCTCTTACCCTTCTTGTAATGATCCTCTATAAAGATTTTCTTCACAAAAAGTTAATTTAAAGATAAATAAAATATTTAAAGATTTCAAAAAAAAATAATAAATTTTTTCCCACTCTAATACTTGTTTTTAACTTTTATATATATATTAAATAAACCAACTATGACAACGATTCCTAGAACAGCACTTAGAACAGTTGATAAAAAATTATTATTAATATTTGTAATTCCATAATCATCTAAAAACAAAACTATTCCAGATTCTTCATTAAAACCATAAGATTCTGCCACAGATTCAAGTCCATCCGGCGATGATGATGCATATGGTGTGATCAATGTCAGTAATAAAATCAACAGGATAAATATTCCATAAAATGAAGTTGCATTATTTTTAATTTCTTTATTTTTATTAACATAGACTAAATCTGAGCGAACCCTTAAAAGTAGAGAAACAATCAAACCAGTAATAATTCCTTCTCCTATACCAATTAATACATGGCTTGAAACCATTGCGATCAAAACACTTCCAAGTGGTACAGCGACTGTTCCTCCAATAGCGTATTCAAGCACAAAAGCTATTGATGAAAAAACAACTGACAATAAACCAGCTATAAATGAACCAG
>CACOKA010000013.1 GCA_902627635.1 uncultured Candidatus Actinomarina sp. | reverse complement strand
TTATAACCTCAAACTCTAATCCACCAAGATCAACAAACTCTTGCGACGATAGAATATTACATTTATTTGTGATAGATCTGTTTTTAATTAGATCCACGAGTAATAAAACCCCTTCCGAATCTAAAAAGTTTAGTGGTTCATCTATACAAAACACTAAAGGACTCTTTATTTCAATAATTGATAGTTCTGCTCTACGAAGCATCCCACTTGAAAAACTTTTTATTTTTTCATTTAGATAGTCTTTAGGTAAATATTTAAATACAATATTTAATTTTTCATCTGATGTTAAATATGTTTCCGAAGTGTAATAATCAATGTTTTCTGAAAGTGTAAGTTCCTGAATTAATGTTGAAGTTGATGATATTTGATTTATTGAAATTTGTGACCTATGAACATTCGATTTAAAATGTGATCCATCAAAATTTAATGCTATGAAATTCATTAGAGTAGTTTTACCTGCACCATTTTTACCGATGATTTGATAATCCTTCTCATAACTGAGTTGAATATCTAAGCCATCTATAACTATTTGGTTTGAGTAGCCTAAGCTCAAATTACTTGTTTTTAAAAATATTTCTGACACGAGTTTATTCTATTGAAGAAAGTTTTTTATAAATTTCAAATGTTGTAATTACATCATCTTTGGCTGAATGAGTTGGTTTAGAGACGTTAAAGTATTCAGCTATTGTAATTAATTTATGGTTTACAATTTTGTTACTAAGCTTATTTCTACTGAGTTGAACAGTATCAATAGTTTTATTTTTCAAAGGTCTTTCTAAATAAAAATTGAGAAATTTTAAATCAAAATAGTCGATATTGTGACCAACCAAGACCGCATCTTCAACAAAGTTAATTATTTTTTGGTCCATTTCTTTAAAAAGTGGTGCATTTTGAACTTTTTCATCTGTAATTCCATGGATATGTGAGTTTTCAATTTTTTGACTGGGTTTAAATAAGCTATAAAATTCATCTACAACTTCTTCATTGATAACTTTAAGAATATAAAGTTCTAATATTTCAGAATCTTCTGGCTCAAATCCAGTAGTTTCAATATCTAAGATACATAATTTTTTATTCATGATTTTTATAGAGTTCCCACATACCAATTGCTGCTGCCCCTGATGCATTTAAGGAGTCAACTTGATTTATTGAATCGATCATAAGTAATTCTGAGGAATTTTTTTTCCAAATATCTGAAATTCCATATTGTTCTGAACCAACTACCAAGGCGTAATTTTTTTTTGGTTTATAAGATTTTATGCTTTTCTTTGAATAAGGATCTAGTGAAATAATATCATAATTTAAATTTTTTAAGATTGAAACAGCTTCTTGTGAATCTTCAGAAAATATATTTATGTTAAAAATATGACCAATTGAAGATCTAATCACATTTGGATTATAAATATCAGTTACGCCATTTGCTGCAATTATATTTAAATAATTAAATGCTCGAGCTGTTCTAATCATTGTTCCCAGGTTACCTGGCTTTTCTATTGAGTCAGCAACAAGTATTGGACCGGATAAATTAAAGTTCTCAATTGTAAGTTTTTTTGTTATAAATAGAGATAATATCCCATCTGGTTTGTCACGATAAGATAATGAGTCGAAAACTTTTTTTGATAATTCAACGATCCTTATTTGTTTAATTTTGAATTGATCTATTAATTCAAAATTATTATTTCCTACAAATAGTTCACTACATATATAAAGAGTATCAATTTCATAATTTGAACCAATGAGTTGAACATTTTCTCTGTAACCCTCAGCTATAGATTTATTTTCATTTCTTCTGAGTTTATTTTTCTTTAGTGAAATTAAAAATTTAAGTTCTGGGTTGTTTAGTGATGTAATTTTCTTAGTTTTCATATAATTCTTTATGTACAATTTTTTTTCTATTTATTTTTTCTTTTTTAATATTTTTTGTTGAATCTTCAACACCCGCAGTAACGAAACCTAAAATTTCGATATTTTTTGGAATTTTTAAAAATGATTTGATTTTCAAAACTTCCATATTATGTGAACCTAAAAACCCACTTTTTAATCCAGTTTCATCAATTAACAACATACAATTCATCATTGCTGCCCCTGCATCAACATACCAGTAGGGTACACTCCAATTTTTTGAGTTTGTTTCATTTTTTTTATCCATCATCTTATATCGTTCATGATAAGCAGCCTCATTTATCAAGATTAAAAAAATTGCTTTAGAATTTGAGATCCATTTACCAAATCCTTTTTCTATATAAGTTTTCTCATTTGCATAAATTGCTAGTTTTTGAATACTGTCTTTATTTTCCACTGAAATAATCTCTATTCCTCTTGAAAAACCCGCAGTAGGTATTTTTATTGTTAGCTTTGGTACATCAGATAAATCTGGGTAAGTTTCTTCAGATTCAATATAATTTCTAACAATTCTTCTATTTAAAATTAGATTTTGCAGATAGGTTTTTTCATTCTCCATTTGTTAAGATAAAGTCTTTTACCATATCACCAACCTCTGAGGTTCCCATACCCATTTTTCCAGCGGACAAGGAGTCAAGATTTTGAGCAGTTTTTATAATTGAGTTTTCTATTGCATTAGCATATTGTTTCTCACCTAATACATCAAGCATCATTGATGCGGCAGCGATACATGCAAGTGGATTAATTACATTTTTACCAGTATATTTTGGAGCTGATCCTCCAATTGGTTCAAACATTGAAACTCCGTTTGGATTAATGTTACCACCTGCAGCAATACCCATTCCACCTTGGATCATTGCACCCAAGTCTGTAATAATATCGCCAAACATATTATCTGTAACTATCACGTCAAACCACTCTGGATTTTTTACCATCCACATACAAACTGCGTCTACATGGCCATAGTCAGTTTCTATGTCAGGATATTTTTCTGCAACTTCATAAAAAACTCTTTCCCACAAATCATGAGCGTATGTTAAAACATTTGTTTTAGCGCACAGTGTTATTTTTTTCCTATTATTTTTACTTGTATATTCAAATGCATATTCGATACACCTTTGTATTGCGCTTCGTGTGTTTATAGACTCCTGAGTTGCAACTTCTTTATCTGTCCCGTAATGAATATAGCCTCCTGCCCCTGCATATAATCCCTCTGTATTTTCTCTAACAACAACAAAATTAATATCATCAGGTGTTTTATTTGCAAGGGGAGTATCAACACCTTCATATAAAACAACTGGTCTGAGGTTTATGTACTGATCAAATTCTTTTCGTAATTTCAAAAGAATGCCTTGTTCCAGAATTCCAGGTTTTACATCTGGATGCCCTATAGCTCCTAAAAGAATTGAGTCACTTTTTTTAAGTTCTTCAATATCTGAATCAGTCACTAATTCTCCAGATTTTAAATACCTATCTCCACCTAAATCATTTTTAATAAAATCAAATTCGATATTAAATTTTGATTTTGTATGTTCCAAGACTTTAATTGTTTCATTAACAACTTCTGGACCAGTACCATCTCCACCAATAATCGATATTTTATATTTTTTCATACTATCTATTCAATGCATTTAAAAAGGATTCAACTGAACCTTGTACCACATCGGTTGACACAGCCCTTCCTTGTTTTAGATTGTGTCCATCATTTATAATAGTTACAATTTCGGCTGTAGCATCAGCTCCTTTAGTTATGCTCTCAACTCTATAATCAATTAATACGGCATCAGACTGTAATATTTCTTTCACAGCTTTAAATGCTGCATGAATCATCCCGTCACCTTCAGCCTCTTGTGTTTTATTTTCACCATTTACACTTAAAGTAATTTTTGCTGATGCAAATTGATCTTTACTATTTACTGATACAGATACAAGTTTTACTGGTGCTTCGTTAATTTCAACTTGACCAATTATTGCTCGAAGTTCATTTTCTACAATTTCACCTTTCCTGTCAGCTAACTTTTTAAATTTTTCAAAACTTATATTGAATGATTCTTCATCAATATCAATTTCAAGTTTTTCTAAAGCATCTTTAAATCCAGCTCTGCCAGAGTGTTTACCAAGTACTATTTTTGATTCTTGTCCAACTGAATCAGGTGTCATAATTTCATAAGTCATAGTGTTTCTTAAATAACCATGCTGATGTATTCCTGATTCATGGCTAAATGCATTTCTTCCAACAACCGCTTTGTTGTATTGAACTGGGTATCCTGTGAGTTTTGAAACGAGTCTCGATGTTTCTGAAATTTCTGTAGTTTCAGCATTTATTTCAACGCCATATTGATCTTGTCTCGTTTTGACTGCCATTATTATTTCTTCAGTAGATGTATTTCCTGCTCTTTCTCCAATTCCATTTATTGCACCTTCAATTTGTCTCGCTCCAGCATTTATTGCCGTTAATGAGTTCGCAACTGCAAGCCCTAAATCATTATGACAATGTGTCGAGATGATTACATCCTCATTTTTCCCCCTGACTTCACTGTAAACTTTTTTTAATAATTCAAGGTAGTCGCTAGGAGTAGCGTACCCAACAGTGTCAGGAACATTTATCGTAGTTGCACCTTCTTCAACGGCAACCTTTAATATCTCTATTAAAAAATCATGGTCTGTTCTTGTTGCGTCTTGTGCTGAAAACTCTATATCTTCACATAGTTTTTTGGCAAATCTTACGGACTCTTTAGCATCTTTTAATACTTCTTCTTTTGTTTTTCTGAGCATGTGTTCCATGTGAATATCAGAAGTAGAGGTAAATACATGTATTCTTGATTTCTTCGCAACTTTTATTGCTTCATGGGCTTGTTCTATATCTTCTTGAACACATCTTGCTAAGGAAGCAATAGTTGAATTTTGGATATTATTTGCGATTAAATTTACTCCCTCCCAATCGCCAGGAGAGGAAGCAGCAAAACCAGCTTCAATTACATCAACTTTAAGTTTCTCTAATTGTTGGGCTATTAAAAGTTTTTCAGAGGGGGTTAAAGCAATTCCTGGGCTTTGTTCACCATCTCTCAAAGTGGTGTCAAAAATTATTAACTGGTCAGAACTCATATATCTTTTTTGATATCTTTCGCATCTAGAAAAGGCATCATATTTCTTAATTCTTTACCAATATTCTCAATTTGATGGTTTGATGCTTTTTCACGTTCTTGTTTAAGATATGGGGATCCTTCACGAGCCTGAGACATCCATTCTTTTGCAAAAGCACCAGATTGAATTTCTTCCAACACTTTCTTCATTTCTTTCTTGGTTTCATCTGTAATGATTCTGGAACCTCTAGAGAAATCACCATATTCTGCTGTATCTGATATAGAGTGCCTCATCCATTCAAATCCACCCTCGTACATTAGGTCTACTATCAGTTTTACTTCATGTAATGTTTCAAAATAAGCACTTTCAGGTTGGTACCCAGCTTCCACTAGTGTTTCGAATCCATTACGTATTAATTCTGTTAAGCCACCGCATAAAACAACTTGTTCACCAAACAAATCTGTTTCAGTTTCTTCTTTAAACGTAGTGTTTAATACTCCTGCTCTACCTCCACCTATTGCAGATGCATAAGATAAGGCTAAATCTTTTGTGTTATCATTTAAATCTTTTTCAACCGCAACTAAACAAGGCATACCAGATCCTTCTTCGTAGGTTCTTCTCAATAAATGGCCTGGACCTTTAGGAGCAATCATTGCTACTGAAATGTCTTCTCGAGGGACAATTTCACCAAAATGTATATTAAACCCATGTGCAAAAAAGAGGGTTGAGCCCTCTTTCATAAATGGGGCTATATCTTTTTCATATACATCTGCCATAAGTTGATCAGGTAATAAAAGCATTACGACGTCTGCTTCCTTTGTAGCATTTTCAAGATTTTCTACTTTTAAACCCATATTTTTTGCTCTATCGAATGAATTTGATTCCTCTCTTAGACCAACTGTTACATCAACACCTGAATCATGAAGATTCAAAGCATGAGCATGGCCTTGACTACCAAATCCAATTACACTAACTTTTTTTGATTTAATAAGCTCAACATCAATTGAGTCATCATATATAATTTTTGCTGACATAACTTCTCCTATAGTTTTGTTTGAATGGCTATTCTGCCACCTCTAATCATTTCAATTATCCCGAATGGCTTCAATAAATTTTCTAACTTATCAAGGTCTTTTGAAGAACCAGTCATTTCAAAAACAGCATAGTCTTGTCCAACATCTACTGATTTTGCTCCTGATAATGATGCTTTTTCAATCACAGAAGTTTGAGTATCTTTGTTTATTGAAACCTTTAATAAAAGAACTTCAGATTCAATAGTATTATCAGGGTCAAGTTCAACAATCTTTATTACATTTATTAATTTGTTTAACTGTTTCTTGACTTGTTCAACTGATTCAAGTTCAGTAACAATTGTCATTTTTGATCTACCTTCAATATTAGTTGGTCCAACTGCTAGTGAATTTATATTAAATCCTCTTCTAGATATGGTTGAGGCAACACGAGCTAGTACACCTGGTTTATCTTCAACAAGCACGCTTAATATTCTCTCACTCATAATTTCTTAAGATCATCTTCATTTAAAATAACAACATCATTACTTCCCCCTGCTGGAACCATAGGAAATACCATATCTTCTGGATCAACTATGCATTCTACAAGAACAGGTTTGTCATCAATTTCTAACATTTTTTCAAAAACTTTTTTTACATCAGATTTTTCAATCATTCTTAATCCTGTAGCTCCCATTGATTCTGCAAGAGCAACGTAGTCAGGTGTATGGTGTGTTAATTCTGATGCAGAAAATCTATTTTTATAAAATATCTTTTGCCATTGTCTAACCATTCCATGATTTCCATTATTAAAGACTACAATTTTGATAGGTATATTTTCAGTTGAAGCGGTAATCAATTCTTGGCATGTCATTTGGAAACACCCATCGCCATCTAAAGCTAAAATCTGACGATCTGGATAAGCTGCTTTTGCACCAATAGCTGCAGGTAAAGAATAACCCATTGTTCCTAATCCACCAGAATTTAACCAAGTATTAGGAGACGTAAAATTCCAATGTTGTGATATCCACATTTGATGTTGACCAACCCCTGAAACAACTATTGCATCATCATCAGCTAATTTCTGTAATTCTTCCAAAACAAAAGGAACTTTTAATGGCCCTTTTTCTTCTTGGTCATATGAAAGAGGATACTCCTTTTTCATTTGATTTAGTTCGTCTAGCCAATCTGATGTATTTAAATCTGTATCAGCTAACTTTTCAATCAATCCTGTTATTACACTTTTTGCATCACCAACAATTGGAACTTCAGGCTCTCTAATCTTTCCAATTTCTGCAGGATCAATATCGGCATGTATAACTTTTGCATTTTGCGCAAAGAATTTTGGATTTGCAGTAACTCTATCATCAAATCTTACACCAATAGCAATTAAGAGATCTGATTTTTGTATGGATGTTGTCGCTGTATAATTACCATGCATCCCTGGCATTTCGAAACATAGTTCATTTCCATCTGGGAACGCACCTCTTCCCATTAATGTTGTTACAACTGGAATTTTAAATTTCGTCGCCAATTCAAACAATTCTTGATTTGCTTTGGAATGAATAATTCCACCACCGACATAAAGAATTGGTTTTTTTGATTGTTTTATTAATTCAGCTGCTTGACTAATCATTTTTGGATTAGGTTCTAATGTTGGTTTATATCCTGGCATCTCAGTTAATTTGGGCTCAATCCACTCTACTTTTTGATTAAGTATATCTTTTGGTATATCAACGAGAACAGGACCAGGTCTTCCAGTTGTAGCAATATGTTTTGCTTCAAGCAATACTTGTGGGATTTCTTCTGCAGTAGTTATTAGGTAATTATGTTTTGTTGCAGCCATAGTTAGTCCTACAGTGTATGCTTCTTGGAATGCATCATTACCTATTGCTTCCGATGCTACCTGACCAGTTATTGCTAAAAGAGGAGTAGAGTCCATCAGTGCATTTGTAAGTGGGGTAATTAAGTTAGTTGCACCTGGGCCAGATGTTGCAATTACAACTCCTAATTCACCAGTTGCTTGGGCGTATCCTTCTGCCATATGTCCGGATCCCTGTTCATGTCTAGCTAAAATATGTCTTATTGGACTGTCATATAGTGGATCGTAGGCAGGTAATATTGCACCTCCTGGTAACCCAAAAATGGTTGATATATTCATGTATTCTAAACTTCTTACAACAAGTTCAGCTCCACTTAATTTTTCTTTACTCATATCATTTCTTTCAAAAAAAAACCTCCCTATTTTGGGGAGGCGCTCAATACTAGTAAATGAGCGCTACATAAGCACTAATACTAGTAAAGAAATTAAATTTACACTTTTTTTCATTACGAATAACTATAGTTAAACCTTATAAAAATGAAAGACATAAATTTAATTAATTATTTAAATACACACAGTATTGATGTTCCAGAAAATATGAGTGTATCTACTGTGAGTCTGCCTTCACTATTAAACAAATCAGAAGGAATAAAGCACATCAAAAATGAAAATAAACACGCTGACATGAAATTTACGTTCTCTGATCCTGATTATTCAGGGTTAGGAGATAAATTTAAGTGGGCAAAATCATGTATTATTGTAAGTTTTAATTACGGAGAAAATTATAAAACAAGCATTGCCAGTTCTTTAGGTAAAGGATCGATAGCAAGATTCGCAGTTATGGATTATTACGAGCCAATAAAACAATTTATTAATTTATTGAAGAATCATTTTGATGATCTAAATATAAAAACTCACGAGTTTATAGACAACCCAAATCACTATGATAGGTTATTTTTTCAAAAGTCTGGAATGGGCTGGCAAGGTAAAAGTTCGATGATGTTAACTCCTGGTGTGGGACCATGGCAGCTGATTGGTAACTTGTATGTAGAAAAAGATTTCCAATCACCTGGTGAAGCATTTTACTCATGTGGAAACTGTAACATGTGTCAAATTTCATGCCCCACTGGTGCTATTGATAACGAATATCAAATTGATTCAAATAAATGTATATCTTATTGGTTACAATCTCCAAAAATAATTCCACACGAAATAAGAATTAAGATTGCAAATAGGTTTTATGGTTGTGATGATTGTCTTTTATCATGTCCTCCAGGTCAGAATAAATTAATCAGTATTAATAAAACATTCGATGTCGATCTTATAGAAATAATAAAAATGGACAATTATGAATTAATTTCAAAATTCTCGTGGTTTTACGTTCCGAAGAGAAATGCAGATTACTTGAAAAGAAATGCAATAATTGCACTTGCGAATAATCCTTTGCCAGACAGCCACGAGTTATTTAATCGGCTACTTTATTCAGATAGTGAAATAATACGGTTGTATTCTGTTTGGGCTTTATGGAGAATCGACAGATTAAATACAATAAACAAAGAGTCGTTCTATAAAAGAGAAGTATCGCAAAATGTTATTAAAGAATTCGAACTTTTAATTAAGTGATTTTGTAGTATATTTTATCTATTCTTAATTTATGGTTAAATTTTCTGACGACGTAACACAAGGAGTTGAAAAATCTGCTGCACGAGCAATGCTCAGAGCTGTAGGTTTGCAAGATGATGACTTCAATAAGTTTCAAGTTGGAATTGTCTCCGCTGGAAATGAAGTTACTCCATGTAATCTCACTGGACCAGAATTATCAATCCATGCTAAAGAGGGAGTAAATGGAACTGACTCAGCTGGATTAATTTTTTCTACAATAGCTGTTTCCGATGGTATCTCAATGGGGCATGAGGGTATGAGGGCTTCATTAGTCTCAAGAGAGGTTATTGCAGATTCTGTTGAGCTAGTAATGCACGCTGAAAGGTTTGATGGAATGGTAACAATTGCAGGGTGTGACAAATCATTGCCTGGAATGTTGATGGCATCAGCAAGAATAAATAGACCAGCAATTTTTTTATACGGTGGAAGCAGTCTTCCAGGAGTTTACAAAGGAAAAGACATATCTATCGTAGATGTTTTCGAGGGAATTGGTGCATTTGAAAAGGGGATAATTAGTGAAGAAGAACTATATGAAATAGAATGCAATGCCTGTCCGGGACAAGGATCTTGCGCTGGTATGTTTACAGCTAACACAATGGCTTCTGTAGGAGAGGCTATTGGGATGAGTTTACCTGGTACAGCTTCAATACCTGCTGAAGACCAAAGGTTAAGAACAGCTGCAAAAGAATCTGGTTTGCAATTAAATTATTTATTGAAAGAAGACATCAAACCAAGAGACATCATGACTTTAGAGGCATTTAAAAATGCGATTACAACAGTATTAGCTCTTGGAGGAAGTACCAACGCAGTATTGCATTTGCTAGCCATATCCTATGAAGCGAAAATTAATCTTGATCTAAATACTTTTGATGAGCTTGGAAAATCAGTTCCACATCTTGCAGACATGAAACCGTTTGGAAAATATCATATGGTTGATCTTGATAAAATTGGGGGAGTTCCAGTAGTATCCAAAATCCTCCTAGAAAATAAACTCATTGATCCTGATTGTTTGACTGTAACTGGAAAAACTGTTGGTGAAAATTTAGAAAAAATTAATATTCCACAAACTCAAGACGTAGTTTCTTTCCCAGATAATCCAATTTCAAAAGAAGGAGGAATAGCTATTTTAAACGGTACACTTTCACCTAACGGATCTGTTGTAAAAACAGCTGGTATTGAAATAAATGAATTTTCTGGCCCTGCAAATGTTTTTGAAAGTGAACAGGATGCTATAGATGCATTATTTAATAACAAGATTAATAGTGGAGATGTAGTTGTTATCAGAAACGAGGGGCCAAAAGGTGGTCCTGGTATGAGAGAAATGCTTCAAATAACAGCTGCAATAAAAGGTGCAGGTTTAGGAAAAGATGTTTTATTGATTACTGATGGTCGATTTTCGGGAGGAACTACAGGTTTATGCATTGGCCATGTAACACCAGAAAGTTTTGATTTAGGACCTATTGCAATATGTCAAAATGGTGATTTGATAAATCTAAATTTATCAAAAAGAGAATTAAATTTGGAATTGACTGAATCTGAAATTAAAAAAAGGTTTAAATCCTATAAGCTTCCAGAACCAAGATACAAATCTGGAGTACTGAGTAAATACTCAAAATTAGTTTCAGGCGCTGATTCAGGAGCGGTTACCTCATAATTTAAGAATGATTTTTATATCAGATATTCACCATGGATTAGATTCCTTAAGCACCTTGCCTAAAGACAAGGGACCATTAATCATTTTGGGTGATTTAATCAATTGGATAGATTACAGAAATGGAGATGGTATCGCAAAAGACGTCTTTGGAGAAGAAAATGTAAATGAGTTGATTCAGCTCAGAAAAAAACATGATTTCTCAAAGAGAAAAAAAATGTGGGAACAATTATTTTCAGAAGATAGGGAATCAAAACAGCAGAAAATACAAGACTCAATATACAAGCAGTATGAAGAGGTATTTAAGATACTCAAAAATTTTGAAGTATATTTAATACCTGGCAATGTAGATAGTCTTGAAATACTCGAAGAAACTAAAACAAAAAATGTTGTAAATATCGATGGAAAAGTCCTTGATTATAAAAACATTAGATTTGGTTTTGCCGGTGGAGGTGTTCCAACACCAATAAATGCAAGAGGAGAGATAACGGAGGAAGAGTTTAAAACTAAATTAGAAAAATTAGGAGATATTGATATTATATGCACACACGCACCACCATACATTGATGAGTTAATCACAGATGTAATTACAAATAAAAAAGAACAAGGATGGGAAAGTTTAAAGACATTTATAGAGGATAAAAAGCCAAAATTTTCTTTATTTGGTGATGTACATCAACCAAAAGCATATGAATGGATAGTTGGTAGTACAAAATGTATTAATGTTGGTTATTTTCGTTCTACTAGTACCTATTTAGATTTAGAATCATTAAAAATATGAATATTTTAGCATTCGATGTTGGTGGAACGACAATAAAGGGTGGACTTGTCGATGAAAAACTTAAAATTAAAGAAAAATTTATAGAAGATACGCCAAAAAGAGAAGATACTTTTCTCTCATTTGTTGAAGAAATTTATAATAGATTTTCTGAGGAAACTGATAAGGTTTCACTTGGCATGCCAGGTTTTGTGGATAATGATAATCACATTTTTAAATATGGTACAAATATGAAATTTTCAATTGATTTTAAAAAACTTAGATTTACTGAAGATAAGAAAATTTACTTGGAGAATGATGGAAATTTAGCAGCATATTACGAATATTTCCTACATTTCAAAAATGATTATAAAAATTTAATAATGCTCACATTTGGTACCGGAATAGGAGGGGGGATTATTTACAATTCAGAAATTTTTAAAGGTAGTGGTAACGCTGGTGAAATAGGACGTATTTTGATTAATGAAAAATCCTATTTAGAAGATGTAATCTCTGCAAAAGCTTGGACAAAAAAGTGCCAGGAATTATATGAAATCAACAAAGAAACAAAATTATCAAGAATATTTTTTGAAGAAAAAGTTGGTTCTCTATTATTTGATCAATCAATTGCTCTTGAAGATTATGAAAAGCTAGTTAGAGATGAAATAATTCAAAGTACATCAAATGCTTTAATTTCCCTTTTTGAACTATTCGATAATGATGTATTTGTTATTGGTGGCAGCATGACTCAGAGCCCATATGACTTTCTTACTTTAATCGATGACTACATAAGTAAAAACTTTGATTTCCCGAGCAGAAATTTTCCAGAAATAAAATTAAGTAAAGCCCGTGAAGATTCAGGGATGTTAGGTGCTGCACTATTAGCTTTAAATAGTGAATAATAAGTCGTTACTTTTAAATGGTTCTTTCTTTGAAGATGAATACCAAAAAAAAGTTGATAAATTAAATAATTTAGAAATCAAAACAGTCTACGTTTTTGATCACAACATAAATCCAGAGATAAAAAAACTTCCTGTTTACAAAATAATGGATGCAATATCGAAACTTGATAAATATGAAAGAAATTTTCAAATAGGATCAATGGTATTAAATATTAGAAAAAGAGAAAAAAATGATTTGATGGATAATTATTTAAATCGGCTTATTGAAATTCAAGATTTTAATCTAGGAATAGGTATTGGCGATGATAAGTATGAAATACAAAAAAATATTTATGAAAACAATATTGAAGAAGTCATTAAAGAAATAATTGAAAATAAAGATTTTGAAAAGAATAATGTAAATCTAATTATCGGTGGTTCATCACAAAAATTAAACGACTTATCTCTTAAATATGGTTTAGGAATCAACCAATGGGAGGGAAGCCCGAATAGTTTAAAATTAAAAATAGAAGCTCGTTCTAGAGCTACATCAAAAGAATTAAATGTGAGTTATTGCACAAAAGATTTTAGATTCGAAGGTGAAAAAATTAGTCAAGCAAACTATGAAATAATTTATGTACTGTCTGAAAAAAAATCATTCAATAAACAAATTGATGAGATTCAAAAATACTGCTTGAATTAAAAAATGATTGACATAAGATCCGACACAGTAACAAAGCCTTCAAAAGAGATGCTTGAGTATTTAATGACAGCAGAAGTTGGAGACGATGAGTACAAAGAAGATCCAACTGTAAATGAACTCGAAGAATTTACTGCAAACCTTCTTGGATTTGAAGCTGGCTTATTTGTGACATCTGGCCTTATGGGAAATCAAATTTCATTACTTAACCATACCAACCCTGGCGATGAAGTGATTACAACATCTGATTCTCACATTCAAAACTATGAACATGGTGCGGCATCATTTCTATCTAGAATACAATTTAGAAATGTTCAACATGAAGACGGTAATTTAGACTTAGAGGATTTAAAAACACAAATTAATAAATCGTCTTATAATAAACCAAAAATCTCTACCGTTGCAATTGAGAATACACACCTATCATCAGGTGGGTCAATTATTCCTTTTGAAGATATAAAAAAATTATATGAGTACACCTCTTCTAATAACTTAAAACTCCACGTAGATGGTGCCCGTGTTTGGCATGCCATTTTAGAAAATAAATCAAATTCTAATTATGGAGAATACTGTGACAGTTTAACTTTTTGCTTTTCAAAAGGATTAGGAGCTCCAATAGGATCAATACTCCTTGGTTCAAAAAGCTTTATAGATGATTCCCGTGAATATAGAAAGAAGATAGGGGGGGGAATGAGGCAGGTTGGGATAATCGCATCTGCCGCTAAGTTTGCATTAATAAATCGGGAAGATTTGTTGGATGATCATAAAAAAGCTATAGAAATCTATGATCAACTAATAATTAATAAAAATAAAATTGATGGCCTAGATTCAATAATTTATAAAGGGACAAATATGATTTTATTAGATTTTACATCTATAGAACTTTCAGATAAGTTTCTAGAAAAGTTGTTAAACAGCAAAATTAAAGCAGGATATTTGAGAGAGAAGGTTGTCAGGTTTGTTTTTCATAAGGATATAAATTCAGAAAATATTAAAAAAATCATTGAAGTGATTCATTCTTTTTCATAATAATTATCTTCATTCCATTCTGTAATTGATTTTTCTGACAACCTGACAAGTGTA
Source organism: uncultured Candidatus Actinomarina sp. (assembly GCA_902627635.1). Classification (GTDB taxonomy): domain Bacteria; phylum Actinomycetota; class Acidimicrobiia; order Actinomarinales; family Actinomarinaceae; genus Actinomarina. The sequence goes on along the minus strand of CACOKA010000013.1, from coordinate 9,371 downwards.
TAAACTCCACCTACCATAACAATATTTGTTATAAAAATATTAATAAATATTGTAGTTTGACAATTTTTTGAGCAAAAAGTATTCCCTAATACATAACCTATATAAATAGATAAAAGTATTACAACAAAATAGACAATAAATTTAAATTTTTTACTAAATACCATATGCATGGTTATTGTAATATAAGATGAATTTTGTAAATCCATGGTTGTCATTATTTAGCTTTGTATATTTCATCGCTGCAGGGTTTTTATCTTTTCTTGGAAGTAAGTATTTAGTCTCATATTATCTTGAAAAAGTAAACTCGAAATTATTAAGAACAATAGAACCTTTGGTTGGGGTAATTAGCTTTTGTTCATTTTTTGGAATTTTTTTAATTATTCTTTATAATATACTTACTTAGACTGGGTTAGTATGTTTTTGAAGTATATCATTTTCTAAATATTGTAAATCACAATGCCCCGGCTTGTCATCATTAAATGCTTTAGATTTTAATTTATAAAACATAAATGACCGAATTGTGTCTTGATGTGTAACAAACAAGGTATTCTTATTATTTTTATACAACTCATCAACTCTTTGAAATGTTTCAAAGAAAGTTTCATTAGTGTTTAACTTTATTGGATCCTCGTTATAGATTGAATATTCATTAGTTTCAGTAATTTCATTAAATGTATAACCTTTCCAATTAAATAATCCATCCCATTCTGTTATCTTTTCAGATATAGAAAATTCAATGTTTAATTTTTTTCTTACTATTTCTGATGTCTGTCTTGCTCTAAGTAGTGGTGATGAAATGATCTGTTCTATTTTAAAATCGACTAATAAAATTTCAGCAGCATGCTCAGCTTGAGACATACCTCGTTCTGAAAGTTCATAACCAGGTATATTGTAATATAAAATATCTTTAGGATTTTTAACTTCTCCATGCCGTAAAAATATATTCATCTTAATTACAGAGTAGTTTCAGAATATATTAAAATCTTCATATGGGTTTGAATAAAAAAGAAGAAGAAATATTAAAGCAAATAGAATTAGGTCTATCTAAAGAGGATCCAAAACTCGAGAAAGCAGTTGAAAATCTAACTTTGTCAAATTTTTCAAGAGCTAGAATATCAATTTCATTTATAACTTTTATTCTTGGATTTTTCACAATGATTGGAACTTATACAATACAAGCTGCATTTGCAGTTGTTGGATTTGTAGTAATGGCCCTGTCAGGATATGTTTTTGTTACTAACACTAGATCGCTTCTCAATGCTGAAAATATTCAGGAATGGAACTTTAAACAAATCTATAAACTGGTAAGAAACAAAGATACCTCTAGACAAAACAAATAGTATTAATTAAATTTAATAATACGTCTGATTTTAATAAGGAGTAAGGGATTGAAGAAAGACGCGTTTACATCTAAACAAGCATGCTATTTATCAGGATGCACATCTCATCAATTAAGGTATTGGGATAAAGTTAAATTAGTTTCTCCAAGTATTCAGTCTTCTTTTGGTAAGCCAGGAGTTCCAAAACTATATTCATTTAGAGATATAGTATCACTTAAAGTAATCAAAACACTACTAGATAATGGGATGAGTATTCAAAGAGTAAGACGTGCATGGAGATATTTAACTAGAAATGGTGACTTACAAGATCAGTTATCAAAAACAAAACTTATTTCTGATGGTGAAACAATTTATTCAGTCGAAGAAAATAAAGTTTTTGACGCTCTAAAGCAGGGACAGTTGGCATTCTTTGAAACTATTGATTTTGTTGCTAAAGAAGTTGAAGATGACATTTCGAAGTTCGAGCTTGATAAAGAGAGATTCTTAAATCTTTTAACAAGAGTTGAGGATGATATTCAATCTCAACAGTTACAAGCGTAATAACTTTTTCTCTTCTAAAATCTAATTATGAACAATTTTGAAAATCATAGAACGTTGATACTTAACGCAACTTATCAGCCACTTTCTATTGCATCAGCCAAGAGATCTGTATCACTTTTACTATCCAACAAAATAAATGTCATTAAAAATTCAAATTTTGAAATAAGATCTGAGTCGTCAACAATCACTATTCCAAAAGTTGCTGCCTTGAATTATTACGTTAAAGCACCTTATGCTAGAAGAGTTGCGTTAAATCGTGAGAATATTTTTATTCGAGATAAATATATTTGTCAATATTGTGGTAACCAGGCAGAGTCAATTGATCATATTATTCCAAAATCAAAAGGTGGACAACACGAATGGCAGAATGTTGTTGCATGCTGTAAAAAATGTAACCTTATAAAAGCAGATAAATACTTAAATCAGACAATATTAAAGCTAGTTCAAATACCTTTAAAGCCAGAAGGTAATTTTTGGATTAAAACTATTATTGGCTCTAACCCAGATCCAGAATGGAAAGAGTTTCTTATTTCAGCATAAAAAATTTTTAATAAATTGTGTTGCAAAGTGTCACATAGTGTCATATAATGACACAAAGTGGTTCAAGGCACGAAAGGCGGATAAAAGTGTTCCTTGGTGAGTATCAACACACAATGGACTCGAAGGGTAGAGTAGTTATTCCATCGAAGTTTAGAAGAGAGCTCCAACAGGGCTGTGTAGTCACCAAGGGACAAGACAACTGCCTACAAATTCTTACAAAGAAAAGTTGGTCACTCCTCTCAGAAAATATGATTGATCTTCCTGTAACTGAAAAATCCTCACGTCAATTAAGAAGAGCTATATTTAGTGGTGCTGTTGACTCAAAGCTTGATTCAGCTGGAAGGATTCAAATTCCTGAAAACTTAAGAGATTACAGCAGTATTCCAATTAATGGTGACGTTACTGTTACAGGTACTGGCAATACTATTGAAATTTGGTCATCAAAGATTTGGAAAAAAATTCAAAATGAAGCAGATCATGAATTTGCAAATATTAACGAAGTGAAAGGATAAGTTCATAGCCAGCTCTCTAGACAACTAAATTGGAACACCCTTACTCCGCCCAACTTTCCAATTGGTGCCAGTTCTAGAGAGCTGGGTATGAACAGTAACAGGGTTGGGTACATGCCACATGTTGGCGTTATGAAAGAAGAAATCTCTTCTTTACTAAAAGATGTTCCAGAGGGTTATTTTATTGATGCAACTTATGGCGATGGCTCACATTTCGAATTTATTGATTCAGAAGAAAAATTTACTGCGATTGGTTTTGACCGTGATTATGATTCGATTGCAAATAAAAAGAATAACCACAATGTAGTTCAGTTAAACTTTTCAGAAATTCAAGATTATTTAGTAAAGAATTCTTTTACTCCAATTAGTGGAATTCTTTATGATCTCGGAGTTTCTAGTCATCAAATAGATACACCATCTAGAGGGTTTTCATATTCAGTTAATTCTGATTTAGATATGAGAATGAATCAACAAGAATCTTTAACTGCTGAAAATATATTGAACTCATTTTCTTATGAAGAATTAAAGCTAGTTTTTCAAAATTATGGAGAGGAAAGATATTCAAATTCAATTGCAAAAAAAATAGTTGATAATCGGCCAATTTATAAAACAAAAGATTTGGTAAGACTAATTAAAGATGCTTTACCAAAACAGAATCCCATTTATATTGAAAAAAGCATTCGAAGAATTTTTCAAGCGATAAGAATTAAAGTTAATGACGAGTTAGATGAATTAAAAAAGTCATTAACCAGTATAAAAGATGTAATTTCAAAAAATGGAGTGATAGTTTGCATTTCTTATCATTCCCTTGAAGATAAAATTGTTAAAAATTTTATGAACGAGTTAACCATTGGTTGTACTTGCGATCCTTTAATTGCAATATGTGTTTGTAACAATGTAGAAAGTTTTAAATTTCCAAACAAAAAAAAATATTACCCAAGCAATAAAGAAATAGAAACTAATTCAAGAGCAAAATCTGCAACGTTAAGGTACGTGATTAAATTATGAGAAAAAAATATATTTTTCGTTTAATATATTCACTCTTATCAATATCTGTTATTTTTTCACTTTTTATAAATATAAAAATGAATGAAATTTCAAATGAACTTTCATCAATTAACGCTGAAATTGTAGAACTCGAACGCTCAAGAGCAAATATAAATGTTGAATACATTAAGAAATACTCGTTTGAAAATATTGAAAATTTATCCAAATTAAATTCATATGTCAGGCTAAGGATTAATAACTTGAACCTAGATCTTGAAACCCCATACAAACTTAATGACATTGAAGAAATGAGTCCTACTGTAATGGGTTTTAGTAGATGAGATTTAGTAGAAATAGACTGAAATTAAATTTTTTATTCTTAACGATATTTTCTTTTGTATTGTTTGGCTCATTTCTATTTATTCAAAAAGTATATTCTTTACAATTTATCGAATCTGATCACTTTCAAGATCAAGCGTTGTCTTACAGGGAAAGAGTAGAAGTTCTAGAAGCAAAAAGGGGAACAATATATGATAAACATTTTAACGTACTGGCTAGTAGCATCCAATCTTACAATGTAGCGATTAGACCAAATGAGATAAACGATTTAGGTCTCATTAAAGTATTGTCCCCAATATTAGGAATTGATGAGAATAAAATTTTAAATGAAATTACAGAAAATTCTGGCTTTTTTTATCTTAAACGTAATGTTGATTTTGAAACTGGTCAAAAAATTAAGTCTTGGAATTATAAAGGTGTGCATTTAGAGCAATCAAATAAAAGAAATGTTTATGATGAATCAACATCCAATCTAATAGGACTAGTTGATCCAGATGGAAATGGAATAGAGGGACTTGAACTCTATTTTGATAATTTTCTTCAGGGACAGAATGGAGAATTAAGGTATGAATCAGCACCTAATGGAGCAATAATTCCACAAGGTGAAATCAAGACAATTCAACCAAAACATGGAGAAGATTTAGTACTTGCTATCGACTCTGAATTACAATATTTGACAGAAAATCTTTGCAATGATGCATTAGTCGATACCGGAGCTTTTAAGTGTTCAGTTGTTTTTGCAAATTCTTTAACAGGCGAAGTGCTTATTTCTTCAGAGACATCATCCTTAGATAATAAATATTTTGATATTGACCTTATAAGTGTAAGAGCAAACTACGAACCTGGTTCAGCACTTAAAATATTTACCGTAGGATCATTAATAGAATCGGATATCATTGATGAGAATAATTCATACTTAGTCGAAGATGAGATAGAAATTATCGATGGATCATGTGATGATAATTATGAAGGTTTTAAAGGATGCTTCAAAGATTTTTTAAAGCATGAACCACTAAATCTTACAGTAGAAGAAATCATAGAAAGATCTTCGAATGTAGGGACTATAAAAATTGTCAATAGTTCTAATATTGATGATATTGAAGAATTTTTAAAAAAATTTGGGTTTGGTTCAAGAACAGGTGTAGAGCTTTCTGGAGAATCTAAAGGATCATTTACAGAATATAATACATGCAAAACCTGTCTTAGTTCTCTTTCAATAGGTTATTCAATAAATACAACTCAATATCAAATGGTTAAGGGGTACAGCATAATTGCAAATGGTGGTAAAGATGTTCAACTGTCATTATTAAGAAATTTAGATCAAAATTTAAATCAAAAATCAATCATTTCTTATGACTTGTCCAACAGATTGAAAAAATTACTTATTAACGTTGTTGAGGGAGACAATGGAACAGGTAAGTCATTAAGAATGAATGGTTATGTAATAGGTGGTAAAACAGGAACTAGCCGGACATATCTAGAGGGAATTGGATACTCAGATAAACGCTTTAATACATCATTCACTGGATTTATAGAGACTAATGAAGGACCAATAGTTGGATCAGTAATTTTATGGGGTGCAATAGGCTCTCCTATTTCAGAGTATGTAACAGGTGGTTCTACAGCTGCACCAATATTTAAGAATATTGTAAGAAATCTAGTACCGGATAAATAAAATGAATGAACTTAATTTGTCAGAATTAAAATTTACTGAAATTGATATTCAAAATTTTGTTAATAGCTCATTAGATGTTAAGGAGGATTCAGTACTATTTATAAATCATGATGATAAAAACAAATTAGACAAATATGTGGATGAGTCCTTAAAGAAGAAAGTGAAGCTAGTCATTACATCTTTAAATTGCAGTTTAAATAATGATAAAGTAATTAAAGCAAAAAATTATAGTGAAGTTTTTCTCGATTCATACAATTACCTATGTAATGACTTTGAATCAAAAAAGTACTTTGGCATTACAGGAACAAATGGGAAAACAACAACAGGATTTTATCTTAAAGAATTACTTGGATCAGAAAGTTTATTTATTGGAACTAATGAAGACCAATTATTTTCTGAAATAACAAATGAAAAACACTTAACCTCGCCTAAATTATTTAATATTCTTAAATTACTCGGTAAGTCAGATTTTAAAAAATATAGCAATATAATTCTTGAAGCTTCATCACATGCCTTAGATCAAGATAGATTTAACGGCATTAGATTTAATACCTCAGGTTTTACAAATTTATCTCAAGATCATTTTGATTACCATACAAATATTGAAAATTACTTTAATTCAAAATTAAAGTTATTCTCAGGCCAGCTTTCAGATAAGTTTGTATATATAGATAATGAATGGGGTAATAAAGTTGCTCAAAATTCATCATTACCATCTTTTAAAATAAGCTCAGACACTCAAGCTGATATACAAATATTAGAAAAAAAGACATATCCAAAAACTAGTTTGAAAATAGAAATTAACAAAAAAATATACGATTTTGAATTAGATATTGTTGGTCCCAATTTTTATCAAAATTTTTTACTTGCTTTTTCTATGGCATATTATTCAAAAATAAAAAATGTTGACCAAATCATAGAAAATATTTCGAAACTGAAAAACCCAAAAGGAAGATTTGATTTGATTAATTTCAAAACAAATAAAATAATTGTAGATTACGCTCACACCCCTGAATCAATTTCCCAAGTTATTAAATATGTAAATCCTTATTTTTCAAAGGTTGTTGTTTTGTTTGGGGCTGGTGGTAATAGAGATAAAGAAAAAAGAAAACTTATGGGAACTGCTTCCAAATTAGCAGATAGTGTAATAGTTACGAATGATAATCCAAGAAATGAAGATCCTATTCAAATATCAAATGATATTTTAAAAGGATGCGATTTATCTAAAACTACTGTAATTCTTGATAGAAAAGAAGCAATAACTTCTGCAATTAATGAGCTCAGGGAGAACTCAGTTTTATTAGTATTAGGTAAAGGGCATGAAATGTATCAAGAAATAAACAATTCACATATCCCTTTTAATGATAACGATTTCATTAATAAGACTATTGGAGGCTTAATTTGATTGCAATAATTGTATCTGGTGCAATTTCATTCTTATTCGTAATTTTTTCAACATCCATAGGTGTTAACTATTTTAAATCTAGAAATATTGGGCAACCAATACAAGAGGAAGTCGTTTTTCATGACCATAAAAAAGGTACTCCAACAATGGGAGGTGTATTTATAATTTTAGGAACTTATGCCGGGTACGTTCTATCACATATTAATTTTTGGACAATTGGTCAGGGATTTAAGATTGAATTGATATCAATTAATCCAGTAATTTTAAATCTACTTTTATTCGGCACACTAATGGCTTTAGTTGGATTAATTGATGATCTTTTAAAAGTTAGAAAAAATAGAAATTTAGGACTTAGAGCTAGAAATAAAATATTTTTACAAATATTGGTAGGTTCTTTCGTAAGTTTATATTTTTACAATCTAGACTACTCATCAACATTTTATTTTTTCAGCGGTTTTGGTTTTGAAGTTGGATTTTTAAAGTGGATCCTAATAGTCTTTCTAATTGTAGGTATTACTAATTCAACAAACCTTACAGATGGTTTAGATGGTCTTGTAGCAGGATCTTCTTCAGTTTCTTTTGGAGGAATTTTAATTATTTCTTTCTGGATTTTTAGGCATCCAGATTATTACATAAATTTTATGAATAATGAAATGGTCGGTCTTGAGTTATCTACACTTATATCTGCTTTAGCTGGTTCTACTCTTGGTTTTTTATGGTGGAATACAAATCCTGCAAAAATAATCATGGGAGACGTAGGTTCTCATTTTATTGGTGCTATGTTCCCGATAATTTTAATATCACTTGGCGCCGATGGCCTGATTTTCTTTTTTTGCTTCCTCTATATATTTGAGGCCTTATCTGTCATCATTCAGGTATCTTCTTATAAATTAAAACAAAAAAGAATTTTTAAAATGACACCAATTCATCATCATTTTGAAATGAGTAATTGGGCAGAGACAACTATTATTGTTAGGTTTTGGATAGTCAACGGAATTTTCATCGTAATGGGGCTTGGTCTATTTTATGGAGACTGGGTATTGTTTGGAAATTAAGTGAAGTCCTTAATTCTTGGATACGGCAATACAGGTCAATCTGTCAAAAAATATTTTGATACTATATCCAAAGAGTATTTGATTCATGATGACAATCTTGATTTATTAAAAGATATTGGTGAAGAACTAGTTTTTATAGATTCACATTTAAAGCAAGTTGATGAAATAGTCGTCTCTCCTGGAATAAAGCCAGATCATAAATTACTTAAAATATTTCCTGAAAATAAAGTAATTACTGATATTGATTTATTCTCAAATGAATTCAAAGGTACCTTCATAGGCGTTACTGGAACAAACGGTAAAACAACTTTTGTTAATTTATTATCAAATTTTTTAAATGAAAATGGAATTGAATCTATTGCATGCGGAAATGTAGGTGTTTCGCCACTTGAATTTGAATCAAATCAAAAAATTTATGCAATTGTTGAACTTTCAAGTTTTCAACTTTTTTATTCAAAAAATTTAAGATTAGACTTCGGTGTATTTTTAAATTTTCACTCTGATCATCTTGATTGGCATAAAGACCTTGAAGAATATAAAAATTCAAAAATGAAATTATTGTCGTTCCTTGAATCAAAAAATAATCTCATTATTGGAACAAATACAGTATCTACTGTAAAACTTGAAAATATAATAGGAATTCCCTCTGAGGAAAAATTAAACAAAGATATAACTACAAAATTTGATCTCAAATTATCAAATTATCCAATTGATACCTCCATTGCATTCATTAAAATAATTGATAAATTAAATCTCAATATAGAAGATGCCTATAAATTTTTGAAAAAAAAGTCAACTACAGAACATCGTTTTGAAAAAATTGAAATTATCAATGGAACAAGATTTATAAATGACTCTAAATCTACAAATTTTCATTCTGTATCCTCAGCAAGTGAAAGAGTTAATAACGCATTACTTATAATGCATGGAATTACAAAAAATATTTCTACAAGTGAACTTCAATTATCAAATGAAATAAAA